>NZ_JAUIZP010000042.1:0-226 GCF_041414735.1 Rhodococcus sp. GXMU-t2271 | reverse complement strand
GAAGACCGGGAAGATCTCCGAGACGATGCCGAAGAACGGCAGCGCGATGATGTACACCTCGGGATGGCCGAAGAACCAGAACAGGTGCTGCCACAGCATGACGCCACCGTTGGCGGGGTCGAAGATGTGCCCACCGAGGTGGCGATCGACGAAGAGGCCGAAGAACGCAGCGGTCAGCAGCGGGAACGCCAGGAGGATCAGCACGCTGGTGATGAGGATGTTCCAC
>NZ_JAUIZP010000041.1:0-30147 GCF_041414735.1 Rhodococcus sp. GXMU-t2271 | reverse complement strand
CCACCGAGGTGGCGATCGACGAAGAGGCCGAAGAACGCAGCGGTCAGCAGCGGGAACGCCAGGAGGATCAGCACGCTGGTGATGAGGATGTTCCACGTGAAGATGGGCATCCGGAACATGGTCATGCCGGGGGCGCGCAGGCACACGACGGTGGTGATGAAGTTGACCGCACCGAGGATGGTGCCCAGACCCATCACGCCGAGGCCGAGGACCCAGAAGTCACCGCCGACGCCGGGCGAGTGCAGCTCGCTGGTGAGCGGGCTGTACGCGGTCCAGCCGAAGTCGGCCGCACCACCGGGGGTGATGAAGCCGGCGGTCACGATCGTGGCGCCGAACAGGTACAGCCAGTAGCTGAAGGAGTTCAGACGCGGGAACGCGACGTCGGGGGCGCCGATCTGCAGCGGCAGGATGTAGTTCGCGAACGCGAACACGACCGGGGTCGCGTACATCAGCAGCATGATCGTGCCGTGCATGGTGAACAGCTGGTTGTACTGCTCGTTCGACAGGAACTGCAGACCCGGAACCGCGAGTTCGGTGCGGATGAGCAGAGCCATCACGCCGCCGATGAGGAAGAACGCGAACGAGGTGACCATGTACATGATCCCGAGCATCTTGGGATCCGTGGTCGTGATCATCTTGTAGAAGAACGAGCCCTTGGGTCCCTGCCGCGGCGGGTACGGCCTCGCTGCAGCTATCTCCGGGACTGGCTGGGGCGCTACGGCAGTCACTAATCCTCCTGATTGCGCGCTCGACTCGCAGTGCGAGACGAACGTTCTCTGGCTTGCGCTGATCGAATCGTAGACGGTGCGACCACCGCACGCTCACCGGGTCCTACTCAGTGTCGTACTCGGCCCTCGAGCATACCGACGGGGGTCTGTGACCCACGCAACCCGGGGGCGGTCCGCCACCCTCTGCACCTCCCGTTTCGCCCAGACCCTAAGGTAAGCGTCACCTAAGTACGAAGCCCCCGAGAGACGAGGTTCACCGTGCACCCCCTCCCCCTGCGCCGCGGCATCGCCGCGTTCGCGACGACCCTTACTGCGGCTGCGCTGCTCGCCGGCTGCTCCTCCGGCGACACGGCAGAGCAGGCCCCGGCCACCGCGGGCTTCCCCCGCACCGTCGAGCACTTCCGCGGAACGACCACCCTCGACTCCCCGCCGCTGCGGGTCGTCGCGCTCGACACCAGCTATGCGGATGCGACCCTGCTGCTCGAATCCGAACTCGTCGGTTACGTCGACTACCGCACCGAGGGCCTGCCCGACTACCTGGGTGACACGCGCGATCGGTTCGCCGCGGACGCGACGTCGGTCGGCGCGGTGTCCGACGCGAGCCTCGAGAAGGTCGCCGCTCTGCAGCCCGACCTGATCCTGTCCGCGGACGTGCGCGACGGCGAGAACTACGACAAGCTCTCCGCCATCGCACCGACGGTCTTCTCCGAGAGCACCGGACCGACCTGGAAGGACAACATCCGGCTCGCCGCGCGTGCCCTCGGCAAGGAGGACCTCGCCGAGCAGAAGATCGCCGACTACGAGGCCCGGGCGAAAGCCATCGGCGACGAGATCAACGCCACAGCCGGCAACCCCACCGTCTCGGTGGTCCGCTTCGCCGGCGAACCCACCGCTCGTCTGTACCGCACCACGTCGTTCAGCGGCATCGTCCTCGAGGATGCCGGCCTGGCCAGGCCGGCGAGCCAGGGACCCGATCCGGCCGATCCGAGCAGCATCATGAATGCGGTCAGCCCCGAACTCATCGGCGAGGCGGACGCGGATGTGATCTTCGTCAGCATGTACCGCGACGGGGAGGGCAAGTCCGAGGCGGCGGCGCAGCCGTTCCTGTCCAATCCGCTGTGGCAGAACCTGAGCGGCCGGAAGGTGGACGTGGACGACAGCCTCTGGATGACGCCGGTGTCCATCCAGGGCGCACACAAGATCCTCGACGACCTCGCCGAGGCTTTCGGGGTCGATCCGCACACCAGTTAACCTGGACCGTCCCCTAGACAGGAGTGGTCGTATGCCCGCAGCGTCCCGGTCCCGCGCCGTCACGTGCACCGTCGCCCTCACTGCCGTCGCGGCGCTGGGGCTGGCGGGATGCGCGGAGACGACCGACGATCCGGCGAGCAGCATCGTTCGCACGACCACCCGCATCGCCGGAGCCGCCGTCATCGGCATCGAACGCGACACCACGACCGCGTGCGCGCTGCCGAGCCCCCTGGATCCGGGGCAGCCCGCCGGCGGCACCCGGTCGGTGATCCACACCGGCGGTGTCTCCGAGGTGCCCGTCGACCCCCAGCGGATCGTCGTACTCGACGCTGCCGCGATGGACGCGGTGTGCGCACTGGGCCTGTGGGAGCGCGTGGTCGGCACGACCACCGACGTCGCCCGGGCCGAGTACCTCGGCACCGGCATCGCGGAACTGCCGTCGGTGGGCACGACGTCGGCGCCCGACGTCGCGCTCATCGACGGTGCGGAGCCTGATCTGATCCTCGGCTCCTCTGCCGACCCGGAGCTCTACCGCCGCCTCGGGGCCGTCGCACCGACGGTGCTCGTCGGCTCCGACCCGGTGTTCTGGCGGCAGCAGTTCCTCCGCGCCGCAGAGACACTCGGACGTTCGCAGGCGGCGGCCCGGGTGCTCGACGACTACCGCGCCACCGCGACGGACGTGGGCACGGCGACGACCGCGTCTCAGACGCAGGCGTCGATCGTGCGGTTCACCGGCGACGGCGCGGTCGTCGAGGGCACCGCGTCGTTCGCCGGCCAGGTCCTCGCCGACACCGGCGTCGCGCGCCCGCCCGCACAGCGGTTCGGTGTGCAGGACGGGAGTGCCGACGCGCCGCTCGACGAGGCCGACCCGGCCGCCGCGGAGGGCGACCTGATCTACGTCCGCTTCGCCGGCGAGGACGGCGTCGCCCACGGCAGCGAGGTGATGGACTCCGAGGCCTGGCTCGACCTCGGGGCGGTCACCGACAGCCGGTTGTTCGCGGTGGACGACCTCGTGTGGTCCACGCCCGGCCCGGTGGCCGCGAAAGCCGTTCTGACGGACGTGCGCAACACCCTCAACGGCTATTCGAACTGAGCCCCACGACCGAATGTCACATGGGTTCGATCACATCGAACCCATGTGACATTCGGTCACAGCGGGCGGTCACACCGGGTGGGTGGGAGGATCAGAAGTCCCAGTCCTCGTCCTCGGTGACGACTGCCTTACCGATCACGTACGAGCTGCCCGAGCCGGAGAAGAAGTCGTGGTTCTCGTCGGCGTTCGGTGACAGCGCGGACAGGATCGCCGGGTTGACGTCGGTCTCGTCCTTCGGGAACAGCGCCTCGTAGCCGAGATTCATCAGGGCCTTGTTGGCGTTGTACCGGAGGAACTTCTTGACGTCCTCGGTCAGGCCGACCTGGTCGTAGAGATCCGCCGTGTAGTGGGTTTCGTTGTCGTACAGCTCGTAGAGCAGCTCGAAGACCCAGTCCTTGAGCTCGTCGCGTTCGGCCTGGGTGATCTGCTCGAGACCCCGCTGGTACTTGTAGCCGATGTAGTAGCCGTGCACCGCCTCGTCGCGGATGATCAGGCGGATCATGTCGGCGGTGTTGGTGAGCTTGGCCCGCGACGACCAGTACATCGGCAGGTAGAAGCCCGAGTAGAACAGGAACGACTCGAGCAGTGTCGACGCCGCCTTGCGCTTCAGCGGGTCGTCGCCCTTGTAGTAGTCGAGGATGATCTGCGCCTTGCGCTGCAGGTGCTCGTTCTCCTCGGACCAGCGGAAGGCGTCGTCGATCTGCCGGCTCGAGCACAGCGTCGAGAAGATCTGCGAGTAGCTCTTCGCGTGCACCGACTCCATGAAGGCGATGTTGGTCAGCACCGCTTCCTCGTGCGGGGTGACCGCATCGGGGATGAGCGAGACCGCACCGACCGTGCCCTGGATGGTGTCGAGGAGCGTCAGGCCCGTGAAGACCCGCATCGTCAGCTCTTGCTCGTATTCGGTGAGGGTGCCCCACGACTGGATGTCGTTGGAGACGGGCACCTTCTCGGGCAACCAGAAGTTGCCGGTGAGACGGTCCCAGACCTCGGCGTCCTTGTCGTCGGGAACTCGGTTCCAGTTGATCGCGGAGACGCGATCAATGAGTTTGACGTGGGCGCCGTGGGACGGGGAATGCGCGCGGGGTGCGGAGGTCATCTGTCTTTCCCTACCTGAGTTTCGATGTGTACCGGCAAGATTCGTCACAGCATGCAGGACACGCAGTTCTCCACCTCGGTGCCCTCGAGCGCCATCTGCCGCAGTCGGATGTAGTACAGCGTCTTGATTCCCTTGCGCCAGGCGTAGATCTGGGCCTTGTTCACGTCGCGGGTGGTGACGGTGTCCTTGAAGAACAACGTCAGCGACAGGCCCTGGTCGACGTGCTGGGTGGCCGCCGCGTAGGTGTCGATGATCTTCTCGTACCCGATCTCGTACGCGTCCTGGAAGTACTCGAGGTTGTCGTTGGTCAGGTAGGGAGCCGGGTAGTAGACGCGACCGATCTTGCCTTCCTTGCGGATCTCGATCTTCGACGCCACCGGGTGGATGGAGCTGGTGGAGTTGTTGATGTACGAGATCGACCCGGTGGGCGGCACGGCCTGCAGGTTCTGGTTGTAGATGCCGTGCTCCTGGACCGACGCCTTCAGGGCGCGCCAGTCGTCCTGCGTGGGAATCGCCACGCCGGCGTCGGCGAAGAGCTGCCGCACGCGGGCGGTGGCCGGCTCCCACACCCGGTCGGTGTACTTGTCGAAGAACTCGCCCGAGGCGTACTTCGACTCGGGGAAGCCCTTGAAGTACGTACCCCGCTCGACGGCGAGCCGGTTCGACGCGCGCAGCGCGTGGTAGAGCACGGTGTAGAAGTAGATGTTCGTGAAGTCGACGCCCTCTTCGGAGCCGTAGAAGATGCGCTCCCGGGCGAGGTAGCCGTGCAGGTTCATCTGCCCGAGTCCGATCGCGTGGGAGTCGTTGTTGCCCTGCTCGATCGACGGCACCGAGTAGATGTGGGTCTGATCCGACACGGCGGTCAGCGCCCGGATCGCCACCTCGATGGTGTGCGCGAAGTCCGGCGAGTCCATGGCCTTGGCGATGTTGAGCGATCCCAGGTTGCACGAGATGTCTTTGCCCACATGGCTGTAGGACAGGTCCTCGTTGAAGGTGGACGGCGTGGAGACCTGCAGGATCTCCGAGCACAGGTTCGAGTGGGTGATCTTGCCCTTGACGGGATTTGCCCGGTTGACGGTGTCCTCGAACATGATGTACGGATAGCCGGATTCGAACTGCAGTTCCGCGACGGTCTGGAAGAACTCGCGGGCCTTGATCTTCGACTTGCGGATGCGCTTGTCGTCGACCATCTCGTAGTACTTCTCGGTGACGTCGATGTCGGCGAACGGCACACCGTAGATGCGCTCGACGTCGTACGGCGAGAACAGGTACATGTCCTCGTTGCGCTTCGCGAGTTCGAACGTGATGTCGGGGACGACGATGCCCAGCGACAGGGTCTTGATGCGGATCTTCTCGTCCGCGTTCTCGCGCTTGGTGTCGAGGAATCGGTAGATGTCGGGGTGGTGCGCGTGCAGGTACACCGCGCCGGCACCCTGGCGCGCCCCGAGCTGGTTGGCGTAGGAGAACGAGTCCTCGAGCAGCTTCATGATGGGGATGACGCCGGAGGACTGGTTCTCGATCTGCTTGATCGGCGCACCGTGCTCACGGATGTTGCTGAGCAGCAACGCCACTCCGCCGCCACGCTTGGACAGCTGCAGCGCCGAGTTGATCGAGCGGCCGATGGACTCCATGTTGTCCTCGATCCGCAGCAGGAAGCAGGAGACGGGTTCGCCGCGCTGCTTCTTGCCGGAGTTGAGGAACGTCGGGGTGGCGGGCTGGAAACGGCCCGAGATGATCTCGTCGACCAGGTGGGTCGCGAGCTGTTCGTCACCGGCGGCCAGGGTCAGCGCGACCATGCAGACGCGATCCTCGAACCGCTCGAGGTAGCGCTTGCCGTCGAACGTCTTGAGCGTGTAGGAGGTGTAGTACTTGAACGCGCCCAGGAACGTCGGGAAGCGGAACTTCTTCGAGTAGGCGTGTTCGAAGAGTTGCTTGACGAACGGCCGGGAGTACTGCTCGAGCACCTCGGGTTCGTAGTAGTTCTCCTCCACGAGGTAGTCCAGCTTCTCGTCGAGGTTGTGGAAGAACACCGTGTTCTGGTTGACGTGCTGCAGGAAGTACTGCCGGGCGGCGGCGACATCCTTGTCGAACTGGATCTCGCCGTCGGGTCCGTACAGGTTCAACATCGCGTTGAGCGCGTGGTAGTCGAGTCCCTTGAGGGACTCGTCGATCTTGGCGCTCGCTGCCGGCGCGGCATCGGTGACGGTCACGGTGCTTGCTCCCACTGTGAGTAGACGGGTTCGCCGCGCCCGTATCCCCGACGGTGGCGCAGCGTTGATGGAGTGGACGTTGTGTGGGTGGGTCGCGGTCAGGCCGACTGCAACGACTGCGCCCAGAACTGTGTCAGGCCCTCGCGGACGCGCTCGACGTCCTCGGCGGTACCCATGAGTTCGAACCGGTAGAGGTACGGAACTTTGCACTTCTGGGACACCACATCTCCGGCGTAACAATAGGATTCGCCGAAGTTGGTGTTGCCGGCGGCGATGACCCCGCGAATCAGCGCACGGTTGTGCGGATTGTTGAGGAACCGGATCACCTGCTTGGGAACGAAATTCGTGTCCCGGCCGGTTGCGGTGGTGCCACCGCCGTAGGTCGGCAGGATCAGCACGTACGGTTCGTGCACCGCGAAGGCGCCGTCCCGGTCGTGCAACGGGATCCGGGTGGCCGGCAACCCCAGTCGCCGGACGAATCGGTGCGTGTTCTCCGATGCGCTCGAGAAATACACCAACGAGGTCATGGATGTCTCACATCACTTCGCTCGGGTCCGGCGACCGGCCGCAGGGGCGGTGGGTCGGCTCGCGACGGGTCAGGCGGCGACGGCGAGGGCCTTGATGCGGTCCGGACGGAAGCCCGACCAGTGCTCGTCACCGGCGACCACCACGGGGGCCTGCAGGTAGCCGAGGGCCATCACGTAGTCCCGCGCTTCGGGGTTCTCCGAGATGTCGACGACGGAGTACTCGATACCGGCCTTGTCGAGGGCTCGGTAGGTGGCATTGCACTGGACGCAGGCAGGCTTGGTGTAGACGGTGATGTTCATGACTTCCCCTTTTCGGCAACCTGACGACTGACTGCACAGCAGTGCCTCGAGGCCCGTCGTATCACTGCGATCCCGCTTCCCCGAGGGACCGGAAACGATCAAGCCTTCCAGCGCTCTAGACACTACACCTAGTGGCCGACAGAATCATAGAACGCGAGATGTTGTGAGTTACAGCCGTGATATTCCCAGGTCGTCACTCGCCCGCAGCGCTGTCGGGCAGGTGCGCGAGCACGTCCTCGAGGTGCGCCGGCAGCCGGCGCACCCGCGCCCCGGTGGCGTGCCACAGGGCGTTGACGACCGCCGCCGCGCTGCCGACGATCCCGATCTCCCCGACCCCGCGTGACCCCATCGGGGTGGCGTGCAGGTCGTCCTCGTCGAGCCAGGTTGCGTCCACGTCCCCGATGTCGGCATGGGTGGGGATGTGGTACTCCGCCAGATCGTGGTTGACCACGTGCCCGGTGCGGGCATCGCGGATGCTCTCCTCGTGCAGCGCCATGGAGATGCCGAAGCACATCCCGCCGATCAGTTGCGAACGTGCGGTGCGGGGGTTGACCACCCGCCCTACCGAGAACACGCCGTGCATCCTCGGTACCCGGATCTCGCCGGTGTCGACATCCACCCGTACCTCGGCGAAATGCGCACCGAACGACTGGATTCGGTAGTGCTCGAGCGCGGGATTCTCCTCGGCCGTCGCCGAGGCCTCGGCACCGGGTTCCGGCCGGTCACCGTGCCGCTTGCGGAAGGCGTGGGCCGCGGCGACGATCGCGGTGCCCCACGACGAGGTGCCGGAGGACCCGCCGGCGACCGTGGCGTTCGGCAGGGCCGAGTCACCGATCTCGAGATGGATGTCCTCGGGCCCGCATCCGAGCGCGTCGGCCGCGATGAGGGTGAGCGCGGTCCACGCACCGGTCCCGATGTCCGCGGCACCCGTGCGCACGGTGTAGCGACCGTCGCCGTCGTGGCGGATCTTGACCTCGGTGCCGGGGTTGAGCAGGTGCGGATAGCTCGCTGCCGCGACTCCGGTGCCGACGAGCCACCGGCCGTCGCGGCGGGTGCCGGGAGTGCGGTCGGCCGGATCCCAGCCGAACACCCGCGCACCTTCACGCAGGCACTCCACGAGCCGTCGCGACGACCACGGACGCCCGGATTCGGGGTCGGCGGGCGGGTCGTTGCGCACTCGCAGCTCGATGGGGTCGAGCCCGCACGCCACCGCGAGCTCGTCCATCGCGACCTCCCCCGCGAACATCCCCGGCGCTTCCCCCGGCGCCCGCATCCAGTAGGGAGCAGGCACGTCGAGTGCGACGATGCGGTGCGAGGTACGCCGATACGGGGCGGCGTACATCCCCCGCGACGACACCGCCGTCTGCTCCGCGTACTCGCGCACGTGCGAGGACTGCGAGAAGGCCTCGTGCACCACCGCCTCGAGCCGCCCTTCCCGACTCGCCACCAACCGGACGTGCGAGACGGTGGGCGGGCGGTAGCCGACATAGCCGAACATGTCCTGCCGGGACACCGCGAACTTGACCGCCCGACCGGGCAGCAGCCGCGCCGCCATCGCCGCTACGACGTCGTGGGCATGCGGTGCTCCTTTCGAGCCGAAACCGCCGCCCACGTAGGGACTGACAACCCGCATCTGCTCGGGGCGCAGCCCGAGCACGGGCGCCAGCGTGGAGACGACGCCGTGGGGGCTCTGCGTGGAGTCGTACAGCGTCAACGACCCCCGGGACCACAGCGCGACGACGGTGTGCGGTTCGAGCGGGTTGTTGTGCTCCTCGGGCGTGGAATACCAGCCGTCGACGACGACGCCGTCGCGTTCCGCGACCTCGGCGGCCGCGGCGTCGCCCTGTTCCGCGTCGGTGGGGTAGCCGCCGTTGGCCTGTTCGGGGGCGTAACTGCGCGGATGATCGGGCCGGAATACGACGTCGTGCGGTGCGGACTCGTACTCGACCTGCACCAGTTCGCTTGCGTGTCGCGCGATCTCGGGTGTCTCGGCCACCACGGCGGCGACGATCTGCCCCCGGAAGGCGACGGCCGGGTCCTGCAGGACCGCGTACTCGGCCTCCGAGGTGTCCGCCAGCCTGGGGGCACTCCAGGGGGTGAGGACGGCGAGCACGCCGGGCAGGGCCTGCGCCGCGGCGGTCTCGACGCGGGTCACCGTTCCCCGCGCCACGGTTGCCGTGATCGGGACGAGGTAGGCGGGGTCGTCGAACGGGTGCTCGTACGCGTAGGGCGCGGCGCCGGCCACCTTCAGCGGGCCGTCCACCCGCGCCGTCGACGTGCCGATCGGGCGCTGGGCCGAGGGGGTCATGCGACTGCCTCCGAAGTGAGTTCGCGCAGTACCGAGACGAGGGTGCGGCGCAGCAGCGGCACCTTGAACTCGTTGCCGTCGAGGGGCCGGGCATCGGCGAGTTCCGCGTCGGCGGCCGCAGCGAAGACGGCGTCGACGGGGGCGCTGCCCAGCAGGACGTGCTCGGCCCGATGGGCGCGCCACGGCCGGTGCGCGACGCCGCCGAGAGCGATGCGGCATCCCGTGATCAGCCCGTCGGCGACCGTCAGGTCCGCCGCCACCGAGACGAGCGCGAACGCGTACGACGCCCGGTCGCGCACCTTGCGATACGTCGAGACGGCGCCCTCGGGGGCGGGGATCTCGACGTCCAGGATCAGCTCCTCGCGCTCGAGCACCGTGTCGCGCTCGGGGCTGTCGCCGGGAAGCCGGTAGAGCTGCTCGACGGGGATGCACCGCTCCCCCTGCGCGCCGAGCACCGTCACCTCGGCATCGAGCGCGAGCAGCGCCACCGCCATGTCCGACGGATGGGTGGCGACGCAGTGTTCGGAGGCGCCGAGCACGGCGTGGTAGCGGGTGTAGCCACCGAGTGCAGTGCAGCCGCTGCCCGGGGCACGCTTGTTGCACGGAGTCGACGGGTCCCGGAAGTACACGCAGCGGGTGCGCTGGAGCAGGTTGCCGGCGGTGGTGGCCATGTTGCGCAGCTGCGGGGACGCACCGGCCAGCAGGGCCCGGGACAGGACCGGGTACCGACGGCGGACGACCGGGTGGGCAGCCAGGTCGCTGTTGCGCACGTTGGCACCCACCCGCAGTCCGCCCTCGGCGGTCTCCGCGACGACGTCGAGCGGCAGACGGGAGACGTCGACGAGCACGTCGGGCGCGGTGACACCGAGTTTGAGGTGGTCCACCAGGTTCGTGCCGCCGGCAAGGTAGGCGGCGCCGGGGTGGCCGGCGACCGCGGCAACCGCGGCGGCGGGATCGGTGGGCGTCTCGTATCGGAACGTCTTCACGAGCAGTGCCCCTCCCCGCTCGCGACGTGCCGGAGCGCTTCGACGATGTTCGGGTAGGCCGCGCACCGGCACAGGTTTCCGCTCATGCGTTCGCGGATCTCGTCGTCGGTGAGTTCCGGATCCTGGGTGAGGTCCGCGGTGACATGGCTCGGGGCGCCCTTGGCCATCTCGTCGAACATGCCGACGGCGGAGCAGATCTGGCCCGGCGTGCAGTAGCCGCACTGGAACGCGTCGCATTCGACGAACGCCTGGGGCAGGTGCGACGGCCCGTCGTCCGCGATTCCGGCGGCGGTGACGACGTCTGCGCCGTCGTGCGCGACCGCGAGCGACAGACAGCTCACGATACGTCGGGAGTCGAGCAGGACCGTGCACGCGCCGCACTGTCCGTGGTCGCAGCCCTTCTTCGGGGAGTAGATCCCGAGCCGGTCGCGGAGGGCGTCGAGGATCGTCGTGCGCACGTCGACGGTGCAGCGGCGCTCACGGCCGTCGACGCGCAGGGTGATCGTGTGCTCGTGTTCGCCGGGACTGTCGCTCTCGTGCGCCATGGGCTCCTCCGTCGCGATGGGGACTGGCGAGGTATTCCCCGCAGCATGCCCCGGCAATCACGACCGCGGGCGCGAATCGGGCACGGACACCGACGGCCCCGGACCGTGCGCGGTCCGGGGCCGTCCGAGACGTGGTCGGCTCAGGCGTCGACGAGCTCCCGGCGGGCGGCGGCGAGCTCGGACAGCAGCGCGGAGATCTGCTCGGCGACCTCGGCGTTCTCCTTCGGGTGGGCGTCGCCGAACTTGTCGAGGGTGCCCGCGATGGACAGCTGCAGGCCCGTCCGGCCGCCGGCGATGCCGAGCGCCTTGACAGTCTCCTCGAGCGCCCACTTGGCGCCGTTGCCGCTCGGCGAGGCACTGATCACGGCGGCGGGCTTGCCGGCCAGGGCACCGGCGCCGTACGGGCGGGAGAGCCAGTCGATGGCGTTCTTGAGCACGGCCGGGATGGTGCCGTTGTACTCGGGGGTGACGAGCAGAAGAGCGTCGGCCTCGCTCGCCGCGACGCGCAGCGCCTCGGCGGCGGTGGGGGCGCCCGTCTCGCCGTCGAGGTCCTCGTTGTAGAAGGGCACCTCGTCGAGGCCTTCGTACACGGAGACCTCGACGCCCTGCGGCGCGACGGCGGCCGCGGTCTCGGCGAGGCGGCGATTGACGGAGCCGGAGCGCAGGCTGCCGACGAGAGCGAGAACGCGGGTCTGGGACATGGGAGTGTTCCTTCGGTTCGGGTGTCCGTGTCTGACTCCACTCTAAACGGACTACGGTCCACTTATGTTCCCGGGCGGTACTGTGACGTGGTGAACATTCCGCTGCTGCCGCTCGCCGGAGACGAGGGCGTCGAACGGTGCGACGCCGCCCGCAATCGGCGGCGGCTCCTCGAGGCGGCCTCGCTCCTCGTCGCCGAACGCGGCGTCGACGCGGTCACGATGGATGCCGTCGCCGCGCGCGCCGGGGTCGGCAAGGGCACCGTCTTCCGGCGCTTCGGCTCCCGCGCAGGACTCATGCGCGCGCTGCTCGACCACTCCGAACAGGCCCTGCAGCAGCAGTTCCTCACCGGTCCCCCACCGCTCGGCCCCGGCGCCGATCCCGTCGACCGTCTCGTCGCGTTCGGCCGGGCCCGTATCCACCTCGTGGAGGTGCAGGGCGAGGTGCTGCGGGCCGCCGAGAGTTCTGCCGAAGCGCGCTTCAATGCCCCGGCGCGAGCGGTGAGCCTGACCCACATCGAGATCCTGTTGCGTACCGCCGGGGTCGACGGCGACCTGCCCCTGCTGGCCCAGTCCCTGTTCGCCCCCCTGGAGGCCACCCTGGTCCTGCATCAGTGGCGTGATCTCGGGTATTCGCTCGACCGGCTCGCCGACGGGTGGGCGGACCTCGCGCGGCGCGTCGTCGCGGCACCGGCCCGCGCCGGGCGGACGGTACGGTGACCGGCATGCTGCGGACGCTCGGGCTCTCGGTGCTCCTCGCGCTGGCGGCGACGACGGCCGCCTGTGCGGGCGACGGCGCGGCCGCCCCGCCCCAGGACCCCGCCCTGCTCACGGGACGGGCATTCGTTTCGACCGCCGTGTCGGGCCCACCGATCCCCGGCGGCGGACCCCTCGTCGTCGAGTTCCCCGAGTCGGGCCGGATCGCCGCGACCGCCGGCTGCAACCGCTCGGTGGGCTCGGTCGATCTCGCCGACGGCGTGCTGCGCGCCGACCGGCTCGCCAGCACTCTCATGTCGTGCCCGCCGCCGCTCGACGGCGCCGACACCTGGCTGTCCGAACTGTTCGCCGCGCAGCCGCGCTGGCACCTCGACGGCGACATGCTGACCCTCGACGGCGGCGACGTGTCCGTGTCCCTGCTCGACCGCACGGTCGCCGACCCGGACCGTCCCGTCGTGGGCACGCAGTGGGTGCTCACCGAACTCGTCACGGCCGCCGCGGTGTCGACCTCCCGGGCCCTCGAGGAGGCCGCGCCCACGCTGACCGTCGCCGACGACGGCACGGTCTCGGGCAGCACCGGCTGCAACCGGTTCACCGGCCACGTCACCGTCGGAGACACCTTGACGTTCGGGCCGCTGGCCACCACCCGCGCCGCGTGCCCCGACCCGGAGCTCGCGCGCACCGAGTCGACCGTCCTCGCCGTGCTGTCGGGCGAGGTGCGCTACGCGGTCGAGGGCGCGCGGATGCGACTGACCGGCGCGGACGGCGTCACCGGTCTCGGGTACACCGCGCGCTGACGAGCCGGCTCAGTACTGCTCCACCAGCCACCGCGCGAGTTCGCGGGCGCTGGCGTCGACCCTGGCCGGCCAGTCCAGCGCGGTCTCGTCCGCGTGGTCGCTGACGTGCTTGACCAGCCGGCACGGCGCACCCATGCGGGCCGCGGCGAAGGCGATCGCGAAACCCTCCATGTCGACGAGGTCGGCGCGGGCCGCGAGCGCATCCCGCACCTGCGCGTCCGAGACGAAGGAATCGCCCGTGGCGAGCACCGTCCCGTCCCCGCCCTCGAGTTCGACCACGTCCTCGACCGGATAGCCGAGGCTGCGCAGCACCTCGCTGCTGATGTCGTGGTTGATTACCGCCGACGGCAGGTAGAGCCCGCCGTGCTGCATGTGCAGCGCCCCAGCGGTCCCGAGGTTGACCACCGTGGGCGGCGTCCCGAGCCGGTGCCGCGCCAGCGCCTCGGTCACCGCGACGGCGGCGTGCACCTTGCCGATGCCGGTGATCACCGTCTCGTAGCGCGCCGGGACGTGCGCCGCCTCGGACCTCGTGGCGGCGACGACGAGAATCTCGGTCAACTCTGCTCTCCCAGCGCGAGGGTCGCGAGCGCTGCCCGGTGCAGCGCCCGCCCGTACCCTGCACCGTAGCCCGCCGCATGCACCGCCAGCGGATGCAGCTGATGCATCGGCACGCGCTCGCGCCACCCCTCCCGCAGCGGGCACGTGGCGTCGTAGGCCGCGACGATCTCGTCGAGGTGGGGACAGCCGAACAACTCCAGCATCGCCAGATCCGTCTCCCGGTGACCGCCGTGCGCGGCCGGGTCGATCAGCACCACACCCGCGGCGGTCCACAGCACATTGCCGTTCCACAGGTCACCGTGCAGACGGGCGGGCGACTCGTCGTCGTCGAACTCGCCGGCGGCGACGCGCGCGCAGGCCTTCTCGATGTCCGGCAGCTGCGTCGCGGTGACGCTGCCCGCGTCGACCGCGATCCGCAGGAACGGCTCGACCCGTTCCGTCACGTAGAACTCGCCCCAGCTCGCGTGGACGGTGCTGCTCATCGGGCGCTTGCCGATGAACAGCTGGCCGTCGAATCCGTCCGGCGGACAACCGAATCCGCGGGCGCCCGCAGCGTGCATGCGGGCGAGGCGCGCACCGAACCCCCGAGCCGCCGCCGCGCTGGGGGCCGCCTCGGTCAACCGCTCGAGATCGATATGGTCCGCCCCGACCTCGCGGACGGCGACGACGGACATGCCCGCGGCCGCGAGCCAGGCCAGCCCTGCGGCCTCGGCGCGGAAGAAGTCGGGGTGGGCCCCGGCCCGGTGCTTGCGGAAGAGGTCGCTGCTCATCGTCACGAGTGTGCCCGCCGCGTGCCGCACATGTCACCCGAGCACACCGCCGGACGTCCCGCTAGGGTTCGAACGATGACGAACCTTCGCGCGCAGATCATCGAGGAACTCGGCGTCCGGCCGACGATCGACCCACAGGCGGAGATCCGGTCCCGCGTGCAGTTCCTGAAGGACTACGTCGTGTCGAGTTCCACCAGGGGATTCGTTCTCGGCATCAGCGGCGGCCAGGACAGCACGCTCGCCGGCCGCCTCGCCCAGCTCGCCGCGGAGGAACTGCGCGCGGAGGGACACGAGGCCGAGTTCGTCGCCGTACGACTGCCCTACGGCGAACAGGCCGACGAGCACGACGCGCAGGTCGCCATGGAGTTCATCGGCCCCGACCGCTCGTTGCGGATCAACGTCAAGCCCGGTGCCGACGCCTCCGCCGCCGAGGCCGGGCAGGCCATGCACGAGATCTACGGCAACGGATCGCAGCTCAGCGACTTCGTGCGGGGCAACATCAAGGCCCGCGAGCGGATGATCCTGCAGTACGCCATCGCCGGTCAGCTCGGGCTTCTGGTCGTCGGGACCGACCATGCCGCCGAGGCGGTGACCGGGTTCTTCACCAAGCACGGCGACGGCGGCGTGGACCTGACCCCGCTCAGCGGCCTGACGAAACGGCAGGGTGCGGCGCTGCTCCGCGAACTCGGGGCTCCCGACAGCACGTGGCAGAAGGTCCCGACCGCGGATCTCGAGGAGGATCGGCCGGCCCTTCCGGACGAGGTGGCCCTGGGCATGACCTACGCGGAGATCGACGACTACCTCGAGGGCAAGGACGTCACCCCGGCGCTCGCCGAGAAGCTCGAACGGACGTACCTGAACACCCGCCACAAGCGGACCGTGCCGGTGTCGCCGCTCGACACCTGGTGGCGCTGACGCGCAGCCGGCACCGGGCTGGGCCGATCCCGTCAGCCGCCGGCGAACGGGGGCAGCACGTCGACCGCCGGGCCGGCGGCGCGTCCGAGGTCACGAGTGAGTTCGGAGTCGACCAGGAACGCCGCCACCGACAGCACGCGCGCCATCTCGGCGCCGTGCCGGTCGACCAGCGCCGCCTTCAGCGCCCCCAGATCCGCCGTCGGCGGCAACGCCACCGTCTCCTTCTCCACCCCGGCCGCATCCGCCGCCGCGGCGAAATACCGCACCTCGATACCCGTCGTGTCAGCCACCGATTGCTCCCATACTGCGCTGCGGCGGCGTGAAGTCCGCCGCGTCGATGCCGTGCCCGGCCCATTTGTTCCACATCGCGCCGCGCCACAACGCGGCGAGTTCGTCGTCGCTCGCCCCGCCCCGCAGTGCTGCCCGCAGGTCCGTCTCCCGATCGCTGAACAGGCACGAGCGCACGGTGCCTTCCGAGGTCAGGCGGGTGCGGTCGCAGTCGGAGCAGAACGACCGGGTCACCGACGCGATGATGCCCACGGTCGCCGGACCACCGTCGACGGCCCACCGCTCGGCCGGCGCGGACGGATCCTCCCGCCCCACCTCGGTGAGGGCGAAGCGGGCGGAGAGCAGGTCGAGCAGCCGCTGTGCGGGGACCATGTTCGCCCGGGCCCACTCGTGGTCGGCATCGAGCGGCATCTGCTCGATGAACCGCAACTGCACGCCCTCGTCCAGGCACCACGCCAGCAGGTCCGCAGCTCCGTCCAGGGTCTGCGGCATCAGCACGGCATTGACCTTCACCGGCGCGAATCCCGCCGCCTTGGCGGCACGGATCCCGTCCAGCACCGAATCGAGCCGGTCGCGCCGGGTCAGCTGGGCGAACCGCGCGCGGTCGACCGAATCCAGCGAGATGTTGACCCGCGTCAGACCTGCCCGCGCCAGCGCATCGGCCCGGTGGGCGAGACCGACGGCGTTGGTGGTCACCGCCAGCGGCACCCCGGGCACGACGCGGGCACAACCGGCGACGATCTGCTCGAGGTCCCGCCGCATGAGCGGTTCGCCGCCGGTGAAGCGGACCTCCCGGATTCCGAGGTGGTGCACGCCCACGGCCACGAGGCGGACGATCTCCTCGGCGCTGAGCAGCCGCTCACGCGGGATCGCCGGCAGGCCCTCCTCCGGCATGCAGTACGTGCATCGCAGCGAGCACTTCTCGGTGATCGACACCCGCAGGTCGCGGGCGACACGCCCGAAGCGGTCGAGCAGCACAGGGGTGTCCGGCCGGTCGGAGACGTCCTCGGCCGCGGCGGGGCGCACCACCGGGATCCCCACGTGCACCGCCGTCATCGAGCCTCCCTCCTCATGACCCTCAGTATGCCGTTACGGGTCCCCTCGCGCGGCGGGAGCGAAATCCACGACTCGACGAGGGCGCACGGCGCCGCGTCCGGTGTGCCTAGGATTGACGCATGGCGGGCGGCAGGCGGTCGGTGGAGGAGCATGCGCGACACGTGGCGACGTTGCTCTCCCCGATGCTGATCCGCGGGGCCGAACCGGTCCCGCTCCTCGATGCGCTCGGGCGGGTACTGGCCGAGGACCTCGTCGCCCCGATCGACCTTCCCACCTTCCGGAACTCGCAGATGGACGGGTACGCGGTCGACACGGCGTCGGTCACCACCGCACCGGTGACCCTTTCCGTTCGTGCCGTCCTCGCGGCCGGTGACGGCGAGACGGCGCACGTGCCGGGAACTGCAACCAAGATCATGACCGGGGCGCCACTGCCCGTCGGCGCCGATGCGGTCGTCCCGGTCGAGGACACCGTGACCGACGACGGGGGCCACGTCACCGTGTGCACGGCGCCCGCCCCGGGCGCGTTCGTGCGCGAACGCGGCAGCGACATCGGTCGCGGCCGTCCCCTGCTGCCGGCGGGAACCGTCGTCGCCGCCCGGCACGTCGCGGCCCTCGCCGCGGTCGGTCTCACCCACGTGCCCGTCCGCACCCGACCGCGCGTGGCGGTGATCTCGACCGGCAGCGAACTGGTGCCCGGTGGCAGCGTTCTCACGACGGGCAGGATCCACGACTCGAACGGGCCGGCTCTGGCCGCCAGCGCGGCCGCCAACGGCGCACTGGTGGTCTCGGTGGATCGCAGTGGCGACGACGCGGAGGTGTTCGCCGCGAAACTCGCGCACGCGACCTCCGTGGCCGAAGTGGTGTTCACCTCGGGCGGAGTGTCGAAAGGCGACTTCGAAGTCGTCAAGGACGTGCTCGGCCCGCGCGGTGCCGAGTTCGTGTCCGTGGCGATGCAACCCGGTGGACCGCAGGGCACCGCGCGGGTGGATGCGGTACCGGTGCTCACCTTTCCCGGTAATCCGGTCAGCGCGCTGGTCTCGTTCGAGGTGTTCGCCAGGCCGGTGCTGCGGTCCGCCGCGGGCCTGCCCGCAATCGATCCCGAGAAGCGCCCTCTGGCAACAAGTCTCGTCTCCGTTCCCGGTAAGCGTCAGTTCCTGCGCGGACGGCGCGACGGCGACGCCGTGGTGGCGATCCCCGGCGCCGGGTCCCACCTGATCGCCGCGATGGCCACCGCGGATGTCCTGCTCGACATCCCCGCCGACACCACGGGTCTCGAACCCGGAGAACTCGTAAGGGTGCTGCCGCTATGACCGAACCGTACGACGTCACCACGCCCGACAGCGGCGTTCTCAGCCACCTCGACGACAGTGGCCGCGCCCGGATGGTCGACGTGTCCGGCAAGTCCGACACCGCCCGCGTCGCGGTCGCCGCCGGCGAACTCGTCACCACCGCGGAGGTGGTGTCGCTGGTGCGGGCCGACGACATGCCCAAGGCGGACGTGCTCGCCACCGCCCGAATCGCCGGGATAGCCGCGGCCAAGCGCACATGGGAGCTGATTCCGCTGTGCCACCAGCTGGCATTGTCGTCGGTGCAGGTCACCTTCGGGTTCACCGACACCACGATCACGATCGAGGCCACGGCAAAGACGAAGGGCCCCACGGGCGTCGAGATGGAAGCCCTCACCGCCGTCGCGGTGGCCGGGCTGACGCTGCACGACATGGTCAAGGCCGTCGACCCCGCCGCGGTCCTGAACGGGGTGCGGCTGCTCTCGAAGGCCGGCGGCAAACGCGGGCACTGGCAGCGCCGTGAGGAGGAGGCCGCCACTGCCGAAGAGGCCGTGACCGTCGCGCCGGAGGACGACGATTTCGTCGAACAGACGGGTGCGCCGGCGACGGTCCTCGTCGCGTCCACGGGTGTGGCCGCCGGTACGCGGGAGGACAGGACGGGCCCGCTGATCGCGGAGTTTCTCGAGACGCGCGGCTTCACGGTGCGGGGTCCGCTGGTGTACGCCGACGCGGACATCGCGTGGGGACTCGAGGACGCGCTCGCCGGCGATCCCGCCCTCGTGATCTCCACCGGCGGGACCGGCGCTTCCCCGACGGATGCGACTCCGGAAGCGACGCTGGCACTGCTGGACCGCGAGCTGCCGGGCGTCGCGGAGGCGATCCGTCTGCGTGGCCTGCAGGTCACCCCGCACGCGTCGCTGTCGCGCGGTGTGGCCGGCCTCGTCGGCCGCACGGTGGTGGTCAATCTGCCCGGCTCACCGGGGGGCGTGAAGGACGGGCTGGCGGTGCTCGAGCCGATTCTCGGCCACCTGCTGGCACAGGTCGCCGGAGGAGGAGCGCATGAGTGAACTGCTGGCGCGGATCTCGAGCGAACCGCTCGATCCGGGAACCGTGGACGCCGCCGTGGCCGGCCCCGAGCACGGCGCGGTCGTGGTCTTCAGCGGCGTGGTGCGCAACCACGACGGGGGGCGCTCGGTCAGCGCGCTCGAGTACCAGGCCCATCCGGAGGCGGAGCACTTCCTGCGCCGCTGCTGCGAACAGCTGGCGGCCGATTCGGGGCTGCCGGTCGCTGCCGTGCACAGAGTGGGCGATCTCACCGTCGGCGATCTCGCGCTGGTGGCCGCAGTGGCGGCACCCCACCGGGCCGAGGCCTTCGCCGTGTGCGCTGAACTGGTCGAACGCATCAAACGCGAGGTTCCCATCTGGAAGCGGCAGCGTTTCGACGACGGCCTGTCCGAGTGGGTCGGCCTCGACGCGTGCGCCGACGAGCATCCTGGCGTGGGGTAGGCTGCGGTAGTTCGGGCATCACGACGATGCCCACCGTCGTGGGATACCGGCGGGCCGGGATCGTGCCCGGCTCCGCATGCAACACCGGCATCGGCTTTCCTTGCGGCGATCCACTGCGCCCTGCGAGAGCGTCTCGGAGTGCGTGCACGCTGCATCGAAAGGCAGTTCTGTACCCATGACCGTTTCCTTCTCCGACCTCGGCGTCCCCCGGACCCTGGTGGCCTCCCTGAACGACAGCGGCATCACCAGCCCGTTCCCGATCCAGGTCGACACGCTGCCCGACACGCTGGCCGGCCGTGACGTGCTCGGCCGCGGCCGCACGGGCAGCGGCAAGACGCTGGCGTTCTCCATTCCGCTCACCGCGCGCCTGGCGGGCGGCGCCACCCGCGCGGCGGGCCGCCCGCGTGGACTGGTGCTGGCCCCCACCCGCGAGCTGGCAACGCAGATCGCCGCGGTCGTCGAGCCTCTCGCACGGGTGGCCGGGCTGCGGGTGACCACCATCTTCGGCGGAGTCTCGCAGAACCGTCAGGTCGACGCGCTGCGCCGCGGCGTGGACATCGTGATCGCCTGCCCGGGCCGGCTCGAGGATCTGATGCGGCAGAAGTTCGTCACCCTCGACGCGGTGGAGATCACCGTGCTCGACGAGGCGGACCACATGGCCGACCTCGGCTTCCTTCCCGGCGTGACGCGGATCATGAACGCGACACCGAAGGACGGTCAGCGCCTGCTGTTCTCGGCCACGCTCGACAACGGGGTCGACAAGCTCGTCAAGCGGTTCCTGCGCAACGAGGTGCTGCACTCGGTCGACGAGGCGCACTCCCCGGTCGCAGCGATGACGCACCACGTGTTCGACGTCGACAACGCCGACACGAAGAAGGACCTCGTGCGGACCCTGGCTTCCGGCACGGGCCGTCGAATCCTGTTCATGCGCACCAAGCATCAGGCCCGCAAGCTCGCCCGTCAGCTCACCGAGTCCGGCATTCCCGCCGTCGATCTGCACGGCAACCTGTCGCAGAACGCGCGCGACCGCAACCTCGCGGCGTTCTCCTCCGGGGAGGCGCGAGTGCTCGTGGCCACCGACGTCGCGGCCCGCGGCGTCCACGTCGACGACGTGGAACTGGTGGTGCACGTGGACCCGCCGGCCGAACACAAGGCGTACCTGCACCGTTCGGGCCGCACGGCCCGCGCCGGAAGCACCGGCGACGTCGTGACCGTGGTCCTGCCGGAACAGCGCAAGGATCTCGCCGTCATCATGCGCAAGGCTGCGATCAAGGTCACCCCGGTGCGGGTGACGGCGAAGTCGGAGCACGTACTGGATCTGGTCGGCGAGATCGCCCCGCACGTGGCGCCGTCCGCCAAGCAGGCAGCGCCGGCCCCCTCGGGCGGTGGATCGCGACGGCCGGCCCGACGCGGCGGCAGCGGAGCGACCGCTCAGCGCGGCGCCCGGCAGCACGGCGGCGGTGCCGCCCGACAGCACGGCGGCGGTGCCGCCCGGGAGCACGGCGGCGGTGCCGCCCGGGAGCAGGGCGCGTCGCGACGGGAACAGCCGGCCCGGCAAGAGCGCGCCGGTCAGGCCGGCCGCCGTCGTCGCCCGAACCGCCCGTCGGCGACTGCCGCGCGGGGATAGACCGGCAGACAGGTTCCCGGACCCGCACTCAACGCGGCGTGAACCGGTGCACGGCCAGCATTGCGTCGGCCGGCACCGGTTCGGTGGGTACGCACGCGGCGAGCCGGGCGCGTACCGCATCGGGATCCAGATCGGCACCGATCACGACGAGCCGGGTGGTGGCAGGGGCGTCGCCCGTACGCCGCACGGGATCGAAGCGGATGTGGTCGCCCACAGTGTGCAGCAGGTAGGTGCGTGTCCGACCTCCGGCGACGACGTGGACGTACCCCTTGATGCGGAACACCCCGGCCGGCTGGTCCTCGAGGAAGCCGACGAGGGCGCGAGGGTGCAACGGTACCGGCGAATCGAAGTCCACGGCGTCGTAGCCGTCGTGCAGATGCGTGTGCTCACCGTCGTGTTCCTCGTACAGCAACTGGTCGAGGCTGAGCTGTTCGCCGGGTTGCGGCTCGGGACGTTCGGGAATGTCGAACAACAGCGCCGGATCGATGCGCCCGTGCACGGTGGACACGATCGCGGCGCGGTCGTTGAGGCGGCACAGCGTTTCCAGCAGTTCGTCGTGCACGTCGCCGTCGATGCGGTCGGTCTTGTTGAGCAGCACGAGATCTGCCAGCGCGACGTGCTGGTCGAGTTCGGGGTGCCGCTCACGAGTGCCGCCGAATTCGGCCCCGTCGACGACGAGGACCAGCCCGCCGTAGCCCACGTACTCGTTGCCCGACCCCACGACGAGTCGGATCATGTTGCGCGGCTCGGCGAGCCCACTGGCCTCGACGACGATGACGTCGATGTCCGAGGCACGGTGCGCGAGCCGGTCGAGCATCGCGTCCATGTCGGCGACGTCGACGGCGCAGCACAGACAGCCGTTGCTCAACGAGACCATCGAGTCGACCTGCCCCGCGACCATCATCGAGTCGATGTTGACCGCGCCGAAGTCGTTGACGATCACTCCGATTCGTGCGCCACGGTTGTTCCGCAGCAGGTGGTTGAGCAGGGTCGTCTTCCCGGAGCCCAGAAAGCCTGCGACGATCACCACGGGGATCCGCTCGTTCGCCATGAAGCGAGCGTAGCGGTGCGTCCCGCCGCGCGGTCCGGCGACGGGACGCACCGCAGCCGGGTCAGCTGCCCCGGCGGATCCACTCCTCGAGGTGCGGGGACTCGGTGCCGATCGTGGTGCCGTCACCGTGACCGGTGTGCACCGTCGTCTCGGCGGGCAGGGCGAACAGCTTGTCGCGGATCGAGCCGATGATGGACGGGAAGTCCGAGTACGAGCGCCCGGTCGCCCCCGGCCCGCCGGAGAACAGGGTGTCGCCGGTGAACAGCTCACCCGCCTCCGGCAGGTACAGGCACGTCGAGCCGGGCGAATGCCCGGGGGTGTGGATGGCCTGGATATCGGTGCCTGCCACCGTGATCCGGTCCCCGTCTTCGAGCGACCGGTGTGCCACACCGGGGTGGGTCATCTCCCAGAGCACGTCGTCGGCCGGGTTGAGCAGGATCGGCGCGTCGAGCTTCTCGGCCAGCTCGGGCGCGACGGTGACGTGGTCGTTGTGCCCGTGCGTGCACACGATCGCCACCACCTTTCGCCCCGCGACGGCGTCGATGATCGGCTGCGCGGTGTGTGCAGCGTCGATCACGACCACCTCCTCGTCGTCGCCGACGAGCCAGATGTTGTTGTCGACCTCCCACTCGCCGCCGTCGAGGGCGAAGGTGCCGTGGGTGACCACCCGGTCGATACGCAGGCGGTGCCGATCCCCCGTCGCTTTGGTCACAGGACCACCACCGAGCGCAGCACCTCGCCGCGGTGCATGGTCTCGAACGCCTTCTCCACCTGGTCGAGGGCGATGCGTTCGGTCACGAACTTCTCGAGCGGCAGCCGGCCCTGCTGGTAGAGATCGACCAGCATCGGGAAGTCCCGCTCCGGCAGGCAGTCGCCGTACCAGGAGGACTTGAGCGATCCGCCGCGGGAGAAGAAGTCGATCAGCGGCATCTCGAGGGTCATGTCCGGGGTGGGCACGCCGACGAGCACCACGGTGCCGGCCAGATCACGGGCGTAGAAAGCCTGCTTCCACGTCTCCGGGCGGCCGACGGCGTCGATGACCACGTCGGCGCCGAAGCCGCCGGTCAGCTCCTGAATCGCCTCGACCGGGTCGGTCTCGGCGCCGTTGACGGTGTGGGTCGCCCCCAGGTCGGTGGCCCAGTCGAGTTTCCTCGGGTCCCGGTCGACCGCGATGATCTTGTTGGCCCCGGCGAGGCGGGCACCCATGATCGCGGCATCGCCGACGCCTCCGCAGCCGATGACCGCCACCGAGTCTCCGCGGGTGACCCCGCCGGTGTTCACCGCGGCACCCAGTCCGGCCATCACTCCGCAGCCGAGCAGGCCGACGACGGCCGGGTCGGCGCTGGGATCGACCTTGGTGCACTGCCCGGCGTGCACGAGGGTCTTGTCGGCGAACGCGCCGATGCCCAGGGCCGGGGTCAGTTCGGTGCCGTCCTCGAGAGTCATCTTCTGCGTCGCGTTGTGGGTGTCGAAGCAGTACTGCGGGCGGCCGCGCTTGCAGGCGCGGCACTGCCCGCACACGGCCCGCCAGTTGAGGACGACGAAGTCGCCGACCGCGACCGAGTCGACGCCCTCGCCGACGGACTCGACGACCCCGGCCGCCTCGTGGCCGAGCAGGAACGGGAACTCGTCGTTGATGCCGCCCTCCCGGTAGTGCAGGTCGGTGTGGCACACCCCGCACGCGGCGATCGCGACGACGACCTCGCCCGGCCCCGGATCGGGGATGACGATCGGCACGACCTCGACGGGAGCGCCCTTCGCGCGGGCGACGACGCCCCGTACCTGCTGTGGCATGACTGCCTCCTTCTCCTCGGTGCTCACGCGACGTATCGCGGTATGCGCACACGCTATCGACGGCGGGACGACCCGGTACCTGATCGAAGGAGGGGCTTCACCTGACCGAAAGACCAGCCCGCACTTTCAACTCGAAAATGCATAAGTAGCGTTGATCGGGCACGGAAGTCGGGCTAAGCTGCGATATGACCGCCCTCACAGGGCGCAGCGTCCAGGCGAGGCGACCCCTCGCAGGCCCGAGGAGTGCAATGTCGATCGCCAACACGGTGACCCTCCCCCACCCCCGCAGCGAGAGCTGGGATTGGCAGCTGCACGCTGCGTGCCGCGGCCACGAGTCGTCGGCCTTCTTCCATCCCGACGGGGAACGTGGGCACGCGCGCGAGCTGCGCGAGTACCGCGCCAAGCTCGTCTGCGCCCGATGCCCGGTTCTCGAGCGCTGCCGCACCCACGCCCTGGAGGTCGGGGAACCGTACGGCGTCTGGGGTGGAATGTCGGAATCCGAGCGCCGCGCGCGCCGGGCCGCCGTGAACCGGTCCACCCGGTGGGGCATGCTGGGGCGCTGACGAGCGCCCCGGCGCCCGGCGTCGATCGACGGAGGCACGTATGAACTCTCCCGCCCGTTCCGGCCCGCCGATTCTCGTGATCATGGGTGTGTCCGGTTCCGGCAAGTCGACCGTCGCGGCACTCGTCGCCGACGCCCTGAGGTGGGACCTGCTCGAGGGCGACGACCTGCATCCGCGTTCCAATGTCGAGAAGATGGCCGCCGGCCGGCCACTCGGCGACGCCGACCGGGCACCGTGGCTCGCGTCGATCGGCGAATGGATCCGGGACCACACCGCGCGGGGCCGGCCAGGAGTGGTGACGTGCTCCGCACTGCGCCGCAGCTACCGCAACGACCTGGCCGGTGCGAACGTGGTCTTCGTGCATTTGGCAGGCACGCGCGAACAGATCCGGGAACGACTGCGCACACGGCACGGCCACTACATGCCGGCCGACCTCCTGGACTCGCAGTTCGCCGCGTTCGAGCCGCTCGAACCCGACGAAGCGGCGATCGCCGTCGGCATCGGCGCCGAGCCCGCCGCGATCGCCGCCGAGATCGTCGGGCGCGCAACCGAATGGATGCACGGGACGGACGTCAGCCCGCGGCCTTGATCCCCGCCTCCGCACCGAGCGCCGCCGCTTCTCCGCGGGTGCTCACGCCGAGCTTGCGGAGCACCGACGCCACGTGGAACTTGACCGTCGACTCGCTGACGCCGAGCCGCTCGGCGATCATCCGGTTCCGCCGGCCCGCGACGAGGTGCTCGAGCACCTCCACCTCCCGGGGCGCGAGCACCGCCAGCGCCTCGAGTGCGGAGCTACCGGCCACCGGTGCGGGCATGTCGAGCGGTAGCCGCGCCGCGACGCGGCACCCCCACCCCGGCGTGGACTCGGCCTCTACGGTGCCGCCGAGGGTCTCGGCCCGGTCCCGCAACTGCCGCGCGAGATCGGCCGCGTCGGCCTCGCCGTCCCCGTCGTCCCGGATGTCGATCAGCAGGTCGCCGCCGTGACAGTTCCAGGCCACCCGGATGCGGCCGAGGTCCGCCTGCGCGGACATCGCAAGCACCGCGCCGCGAGCGAGAGCCCGCGCCGCGTGCGCGACCTCTCCGGGCAGCGCCCGCCCGTCCACGGGCGGGGCGACCATCTCGAGGACCACCTCGCGATGCCGGAGCAGACCACGCAACTCCCCGTGCAGCCGGGCGAAGGCCGTGGTCACTGCTTCCTCGGCGAGCTCACGGTGACGGTCGACGGCCGAGCGGAGCCCGATGAGGGCATTGGTGGCGGTCTCCCGCGCGGTGACGCGTGCCCGGGTGTCGTCGAGATCCCTCGACCGCAGCGTCGCGAGGATCGACTCGAGTGTCATCGCATGAGCCTCGGTGAGCTCGGCAACGGTCCGTGCGCGTTCGGACGAGGCGGCACGCGATTCGGCGAGATACGCCGGGCTTGCGTTGCGGACCTGGAGCTGGATGCCGGTGGCCACGACGGCGAACAGGGCCCGGACCAGCTCGAGCGGAATCGAGGCGGTGCGGGCGCTTTCCGGGACGAGCACGAGCAGCGTATCGGTGGCATCGAGGATTACCCACACGTCGCGGTCCCGGCCGGCGATACGGGCCGGGCCGCGACGGATCTGCCCGGTCGCGAGTTCGCTCCGGATGCGGTCGAGTTCGGCGATGGTCACCCTGTCGACGACTCCGGGGTCGCCGGCCACCTTGCGCGGCCGGCCGGTGCATTCCCGCGTGAAGATCACCAGGGCGGTGTGCGGGACCAGGTCGGTGAGCAGCGCCGAGAAGCGCTGACCGATCTCGGTCAGCGGCCCGACCAGCACGTCCCGCAGGCAGGTGATCATCGTGTCGGGGGCCGGGATCGTGGTGCTCACTCCGGCCACGATAGCGCGGGTGCTCCGAGAACCGGCTCCCCGCTCGGCGTGAGGTCACCCGGATGCGCGCGTCGGCGGACCGGGTGCATGCCCCGCTGCGGCGCTGCTGCTCACCGTGCCGGATCGAGGCGGCCGGGATCCGATGCCGCAACCGGACAATGCGCTCGAGAGCTGGACTAGCATTCCGCTCAGAGTCGTACCGGCCCGGCCGGAGCAGTTCCCGAGGAAGTGGTGAGCACCGTGACCCCTACCGGCACCGCCCGCCCGGCCACCGGTTCCGTCACGGTACGCGCGCTCACCCTCCTCGAGGCGTTCACCCGTGCGCAGCCCAGCCTGACCCTGAGCGAGATCTCCCGGCGCACGGGTCTGCCGCTCACCACAGTGCACCGGCTGGCCGGGGACCTCACGGAATGGGGCGCGCTGGAGCGCGACTCGTCCGGCCGCTTCAGCGTCGGGCTCCGGCTGTGGCAGGTCGCGGCCCTCGCACCCCGGGGTGCGCTGCTGCGCGAGCTGGCACTGCCGGTGATGGAAGACCTGTCGCAGATCACCCAGGAGAACGTGCAGCTCGGCGTGCGCGAGGGCACCGAGGTGGTGTTCGTCGAACGGCTGGGCGGTCAGCGGGCGGTCAAGACCCTCACCCGGGTCGGCAGTCCCTTTCCCATCCACGCGTCCGGCCTGGGACTCGTGCTGCTCGCGTTCGCGCCGCGCGCCGTTCAGGAGGAGGTGCTGGCACGGCCACTGGAACGGTTCACCGAACGCACTCTCACCTCACCGGACGAGCTGCGCCGGGTTCTGGCCGAGGTGCGCCGCTCCAAGATCGCGGTGAGCGACCGCCAGGTGACGATGGAGGCAGTCTCGGTGGCCGCACCGATCTTCGATCGGCCCGGCATTGCCGTCGCGGCACTGTCGATCGTCGCCGCCGCCGACACCGCGCAGGTCACCGCATTGTCCCAGCTCGCCCGCACCGCCGCCCGTGCGATCGGCCGCTCCCTGCGACCTGGCGGATGGACGAGCAGCGATGACTGAACCCGCCCGCACCGTGCCGCGGTTGCTGTTCGAACGGATCGCCCGCACGCCCCACGCGGAGGCGTTCCGGCATCCCGCGGGTGACGACTGGTCGAGCGTGTCGTGGACCGAGGTGGGCAGCCGAGTCACTGCGCTGGCCGCCGGGTTGATCGGCCGGGGCATCGCCCCGGGCACGCACGTCGCCGTCTGCGCCGCCACCAGCTACGAGTGGATCCTCGCCGACCTGGCGATCGTGTGTGCGGGAGCGGTCACCGTGCCGATCTACCCCGCGACCCCTCCGGCGGACGTGGCGGCGTTGCTGCGGCACTCGGGCAGCGTGCTGACGTTCACGGACCGGCCGCTGCCGGCCACGCCGGTGCTGTACCTGAATCGGCTCGGCGAGCTCGAGGACGAGGGCCGGCGCCTCCTGGCTGCCGACCCCGGAGCGGTGGCGGCCCGCATCGCGGGCGTGACGCCCGACCACCTGGCCACCTTGATCTACACCTCCAGTTCCGACGGCACCGCCAAGGGTGCGTGCTTGTCACACGCTTCCGTCGCCTACGAAGCCCGGGCGATGGCCCGCCTGGGAATGCTCACGCCCTCGGACCTGCAACTGCTCTGGCTGCCGCTCTCCCACGTCTTCGGGCGCGCGTTGCTGTTCGTGGGCGTGCATCTGGGGGTGCCGACGTTCGTCGACGGCCGTGCCGACCGGGTCGTGCAGCACCTCGTCGAGGTCAGGCCGACCTTCCTCGGATCCGTTCCGCATGTACTGGGCAAGATCCGCGGCGGCGTCGAGTCCGGCGCCGCGGATCTGGGTCGACTGCGGTTCGTGCTGTCCGGGTCGGCCCGGCTCGCCCGGCCATTGGCCGAGTGGTTCGAAGGGGTCGGTGTGCCGGCCCTCGAGGGCTACGGCATCACCGAGACGGCGGGGCCGTCCTGCGTCAACCGCCCGGACTGCCGGCGTCTCGGCTCCGTGGGCCGGCCCCTGCCCGGCACGCAGGTGCGTATCGCCCCCGACGGGGAACTGCTCGTGCGCAGCCCCGCGGTGATGGCCGGGTACCACGACGATGTCGAACGCACCGCGGCCGCCGTCGACCGCAACGGCTGGTTCCATACCGGCGATCGCGGCGCCGTCGACGACGACGGATTCGTCACACTGCGGGGCCGCAAGAAAGAGGTGTTCAAGACCTCGACCGGCAAGTACGTCGCGCCGGCTGCCCTCGCACGCCGGTTCCGGGCACTGCTCCCCGACGCGGATCTGGTCGTGGCAGGTGAACTCCGGCCCTACTGCGTAGGACTGGTCGTCCCCACGTCGGACCGGCCGATCCCACCGGCGGAGGCCGCGGCAGCCGTCGACCGGCTCAACGCGGATCTCGGCCGCTGGGAACGCATTCGCCGGTTCATCGTGCTGCCCACACCGCTGCCACCGACGGACGTCGACGCGCACGGGCACCCGCTGCCGGAGCGGGTGCTCGCGCGCTGCGCCGACGTCGTGCAGCGTCTGTACGAGGATTGATCAGGGACGGTAGCCCGGCTCGGCGCTTCCGGCATCCCAAGTGCGATCGGCACCCCAGGTGCGATCGGCATCCCAGGTGGACACTGCCCAGATCACCACCACGTCGATCGCGATGATCGCGAGCGACCAGCCCGGGTAGTACGGCAACCACAGGAAGTTCACGATGATCGACAGCGCCGCGATGACGATCGCGGCGACGCGCGCCCACGTCGCGCCCGTGACGAGCGCGAGACCGATCACGGCCACCAGGACGCCCAGGATCAGATGCACCCAGCCCCATGCCGTGACGTCCCAGGAGAACGTGTACTCCTGTCCCACGACGATGATGTCGTCCTTGGCGATCGCGGCGATGCCCTGCAGGAACTGCAGAACACCGACCGTGGCGAGCAGGATGCCGGCCGCTATCGACGTGCCGGCGGCGAAGCCCTGCTTCAGGCCGGAGCCGGTCGCCGGCCCCGAGCCGTGGCGGACAGCGGCGGTGGGACCGCCACCCTCGTGGGCACCACCGGCATGGCGTGCGGACGCGCCCGCTACCGCGGTGGAACCCGAACCGGCAGCCGCACCTGAACCAGCAGTGGCACCTGAACCAGCAGTGGCACCCGCACCGGGCGCGGCACCGGAAGAAGAACCCTGGGTGATGTTCGAACCTTCGGACACGACAGCTCACCTCTCCCGTTTTCGAAGCGATCCATCACAGTGTGCGCCGCTACGAGAGAGCATGAAGCAGGTTCCGAGGGGAAAATGTCGGCATTGCCCGAGATACCGGCCCGATCGCAGAACGATCAGGGCGTCCCGGAGAGAGTGGAGCTAAGGGGACTCGAACCCCTGACCCCCACACTGCCAGTGTGGTGCGCTACCAGCTGCGCCATAGCCCCTGAACAAACCGAACCACCCGAGGTGGGCCTCTCACGACAAGAGGCGAGAGCATTCACTCTCGCCTCTTGTCGTGATGGTGGAGCTAAGGGGACTCGAACCCCTGACCCCCACACTGCCAGTGTGGTGCGCTACCAGCTGCGCCATAGCCCCTGAACAAACCGAACCACCCGAGGTGGGCCTCTCACGACAAGAGGCGAGAGCATTCACTCTCGCCTCTTGTCGTGATG
>NZ_JAUIZP010000040.1:0-18781 GCF_041414735.1 Rhodococcus sp. GXMU-t2271 | reverse complement strand
GCAGTGGCACCCGCACCGGGCGCGGCACCGGAAGAAGAACCCTGGGTGATGTTCGAACCTTCGGACACGACAGCTCACCTCTCCCGTTTTCGAAGCGATCCATCACAGTGTGCGCCGCTACGAGAGAGCATGAAGCAGGTTCCGAGGGGAAAATGTCGGCATTGCCCGAGATACCGGCCCGATCGCAGAACGATCAGGGCGTCCCGGAGAGAGTGGAGCTAAGGGGACTCGAACCCCTGACCCCCACACTGCCAGTGTGGTGCGCTACCAGCTGCGCCATAGCCCCGTACCGTCACCTGGGATCAACTCCCCGGTGCGAAGAGAAAATTACACCATCGCCGTCGACGACAACAAATCGCCTGGTCAGTACGGACCGAGGAGGCGACCGGCGAGGGGGGGGGGGGGGGGGGGGCCCCCCCCCCCCCCCCCCCCCCCCCCCCCCCCCCCCCCCCCCCCCCCCCCCCCCCCCCCCCCCCCCCCCCCCCCCCCCCCCCCCCCCCCCCCCCCCCCCCCCCCCCCCCCCCCCCCCCCCCCCCCCCCCCCCCCCCCCCCCCCCCCCCCCCCCCCCCCCCCCCCCCCCCCCCCCCCCCCCCCCCCCCCCCCCCCCCCCCCCCCCCCCCCCCCCCCCCCCCCCCCCCCCCCCCCCCCCCCCCCCCCCCCCCCCCCCCCCCCCCCCCCCCCCCCCCCCCCCCCCCCCCCCCCCCCCCCCCCCCCCCCCCCCCCCCCCCCCCCCCCCCCCCCCCCCCCCCCCCCCCCCCCCCCCCCCCCCCCCCCCCCCCCCCCCCCCCCCCCCCCCCCCCCCCCCCCCCCCCCCCCCCCCCCCCCCCCCCCCCCCCCCCCCCCCCCCCCCCCCCCCCCCCCCCCCCCCCCCCCCCCCCCCCCCCCCCCCCCCCCCCCCCCCCCCCCCCCCCCCCCCCCCCCCCCCCCCCCCCCCCCCCCCCCCCCCCCCCCCCCCCCCCCCCCCCCCCCCCCCCCCCCCCCCCCCCCCCCCCCCCCCCCCCCCCCCCCCCCCCCCCCCCCCCCCCCCCCCCCCCCCCCCCCCCCCCCCCCCCCCCCCCCCCCCCCCCCCCCCCCCCCCCCCCCCCCCCCCCCCCCCCCCCCCCCCCCCCCCCCCCCCCCCGCCGCCTCAGCCGAGCTCGGCCACCCAGTTGTCGTTACCGAGGGCGTCGATCACCGTGCCGTCGTGCACCACCGCGGGGGTGCCGGACGCGCCCGTCGCCGCGAGCGCCTGCCGCCCTGCCTCCGCGTCGGCGGCCGCCTGCTCGACACGTGCACCGTCGGCGATGCACTGCGCCGCGTCGTCGGACGCCCCGGCGTCCCGCGCCATCTGTGCCAGCTCGGCATTGGTGAGGTCGCTCTCGCCCCGCTCGGCGGGCTGGTTCTCCGGCGAGAGCAGCGCAGCATGGAACGCGGAGAACGCCGTCGCGTCCCCGCTCTGCGCAACGCACTGACCGGCCGCGACCGCGCGGGTCGAGTAGTCGCCGCTCGCGGAGAGCTGATCGAGGAAGGCGAGCATGTGGTACCGCACAGCGACGTCGCCGGCGTCGATCGCCTGCGCCAGTTCCTGACCGTGCTTGTGCTCGAGCTCGGCGCAGTACGGGCACAGCGGGTCTTCGAACAGGTCGATCGTGGTCGCGGCGTCGGGGAGACCGAGGAGGACGACCCCGTCGTCCTGCAGCTCCACCTGGACCGCGGAGTTCTGCACCGCCCCGTAGCCCTCGTTGCGCGCCTTACTTCGGTTCGCCTGCCACAGCACGCCCCCGATGACCAGCACCGCGATCACCACGACCGCGATCCCGCCGAGGATGAAGGTGGACTTGCTCGACGTCGGCTCCGGCGTGTACTTGACCGGTTTGACCTTCTTGGCGCTCACGAAATCTGCCCTTCGCTGTCCGGGAATCGATGCGGGATCACTCTGCCATCGCGGGCTGAGTGCGTGCTGAGAGCCTCACCCGGGAGCCGGGACCGAGCGCGAGCGGACTGCGGGGGAACACCGTCAGCCAGGCGGCCAGGGCGAGGAAGCCGAGGTCTCGTGCGATCTCTCCGGCGTAGTCCCAGCCGTCCACGTCGGCGGCCCCACCGCCACCGAAACACCCGCAGTCGATCGACAGCCCACGCGCCCATACCGACGCGATCACGACGATCAACGTCAGCAGCGCGGCCGCACCCACGACTGCTGCCGCGCGCACCGCGAGCCCGATCAGCAGCAGCAGACCGAGCACGAGCTCGAAGATCGGCAGCCCGGCCGCGACGGGCCGCACGAGGACCTCGGGCAGCAACTGGTACGCGCGGACGGCCACGACGGTCTGAGAGGGATCAACGAACTTGATCCAGCCGGAGATCAGCCACACGGCGGCGAGACCGAGCCGGGCGATCAGGCTGAGCAGGGGAATCCACACCTCATCGACAGTACCGAGGTCGGCGCTCAGCGCTCCGTGGCTTCGGTCACCGCGGGTTCCCGGACGGGCCTCGGCGCCAGTACCCAGGGCACGGCCACCAGCAGCATGACGGCACCGGTCACGGCGAACGCGGCCCCGTACGAAAGTTGCTGCGCCAGGACTCCGGCAGCGACCGGTCCGATCACCGCGCCCACGTCGGCGGTCATCTGGAAAGTCGCCAGCACCGGACCGCCGCGCGCCTTGCTGCCGACCACGTCGGCGACGGACGCCTGCTGGGCCGGGTTCATCAGGCCCGACCCGACGCCGGCCAGCAACGAGGTCGCGAAGAACAGCGCGAGGTTCGTGGTCAGGCCCATCGCGATGGTGCTGGTCCCGCACACCACGAGCCCCAGAAGGACGAACGGGCGGCGGCCGAACCGGTCGGACAACCGCCCGGAGACCATCAGGACCAGGGCGTTGCCCACGGCGAACACCGTCAGCGCCACTCCGGCCAGGCCGGCGTCGCGTCCGAGCACCTCCACCACGAACAGCGGCACCATTGCCACCCGCACGCCGAAGACGACCCAGCCGTTGGCGAAGTTCGATCCGAGCGCGGCCCGGTACACCGGCGACCGCAGAGCCTCCCGCAACCGCATCGCCGGCATGCTGCCGCCCGAGTCCGGCGCGGCGAGTGCGGAGTGCCGCAGGCTCACGAACACGACGGCCGCGGCGACGAGGAGGGCCACCGCGTAGATCAGGAACGGTGCCCGCAACCCCAGACCTACCAGGGCGCCACCGACGAGCGGGCCGCCGATGTTGCCGAGCAGGAAGCTCGTCGCGTAGAGCCCCGACACCCGGCCCCGCGCGTTCGGCGGGGAGATGCGGATCAGCAATCCGAGCGCCGAGACGGTGAACATGGTGGAGCCGATCCCGCCGAGCGCCCGGAACAGCAGCAGCTGCCAGTAGTCCGTCGCGAAGGCGCAGGCGCCGGTCGACAGCGCCACGATGAGCACACCGGCGGTGTACACCGGCCGCTCCCCCAGCCGCTGCACGAGATTCCCGCTGGCGGGGGCGAACAACAGCCGCATGGCCGCGAACGCGGAGATCACGACGGATGCCGCGGTGACCCCCACCCCGAAACTGCGTGCGAACTGCGGCAGTGCGGGCGCGACGAGACCGAAGCCGAGGGCGATGACGAAGGCCGCGCTGACCAGGACCCAGATCTCCCGCGGCAAGGCGGCGTCGCGTGTTCGCATGATGGGCCCGATGTTAGCGACGCGCACGATCGGTCCGGCAGGCGCGTCCCGCCGGTGCGGACTCAGCCGAGAACGTGGGACACCAGGTCGCGCGCCGCGTCCTGGACCTGCGCGAGATGGTCTGGACCGAGGAACGATTCGGCGTAGATCTTGTACACGTCCTCGGTGCCCGACGGCCGGGCCGCGAACCACGCGTTCTCCGTGGTGACCTTCAGTCCGCCGATCGCGGCGCCGTTGCCCGGCGCGGCGGTGAGGGTCGCGGTGATGGGCTCGCCGGCCAGTTCGGTGGCGTCGACCTGTTCGGGTGCGAGCTTCGCCAGCACGGCCTTCTGCTCACGCGTGGCGGGCGCGTCGACCCGGGCGTACGACGGGTCGCCGTAGCGCTCGGCGAGTTCGGCGTAGCGCCGGGAGGGGGTCGTGCCGGTCACGGCAGTGATCTCGGACGCGAGCAGGGCCAGCAGGATGCCGTCCTTGTCGGTCGTCCACACGGAGCCGTCGCGCCGCAGGAACGATGCGCCGGCGCTCTCCTCCCCGCCGAATCCGAGGGTGCCGTCGAGCAGACCGGGAACGAACCACTTGAAGCCCACCGGAACTTCGAGCAGACCCCGGCCCAGGCCCGCGGCCACCCGGTCGATCATCGACGAGCTCACGAGGGTCTTGCCGACCTTCGCCTCGGCGGACCATCCGGACCTGTGCCGGTACAGGTAGTCGATGGCGACGGCGAGGTAGTGGTTCGGGTTCATCAGCCCCCCGTCGGGGGTGACGATGCCGTGCCGGTCGGCGTCGGCGTCGTTGCCGGTGGCCAGGTCGTAGCGGTCGCGGGTGCCGATCAGCGACGCCATCGCGTTGGGCGACGAGCAGTCCATCCGGATCTTGCCGTCGGTGTCGAGGGTCATGAACCGCCACGTGGCGTCGACGAGCGGATTGACGACGGTCAGGTCGAGCCGGTGCCGCTCGGCGATCTCACCCCAGTAGTCGACGCTCGCACCGCCGAGGGGATCGGCACCGATGCGCAACCCCGCCTCGCGGACGGCGTCGAGGTCCACGACGTTCGGCAGGTCGTCGATGTAGGCGGCGAGGAAGTCGTGCCGGCCGGCGTCGGCGAGCGCCCGGACGACGGGAACCCGGCGCACCCCGTCCAGTCCCGCGGCGAGCAGTTCGTTGGCGCGCGCCGCGATCACCGACGTCGCGTCCGTGTCGGCCGGCCCACCGTGCGGCGGGTTGTACTTGAATCCGCCGTCGCGAGGCGGGTTGTGCGACGGGGTGACGACAATTCCGTCGGCGCGGGCCCCGGATCCGGCGGAGTTGTGCCGCAGGATCGCGTGACTCACGGCCGGGGTGGGTGTGTAGCGGTCGCGGGCGTCGACGACCACATCGACGCCGTTGGCGGCGAGCACCTCGAGTGCGCTCGTCCATGCCGGTTCCGACAGTGCGTGGGTGTCGCGGCCGAGGAACAGTGGCCCGGTGATCTGCTGCGCCGCGCGGTATTCGACGATCGCCTGGGTGGTGGCGAGGATGTGCTGCTCGTTGAAGGCGCCGTCGAGGCTCGATCCGCGGTGACCCGAGGTGCCGAAGGCAACCTGCTGCAGCGGATCCTGCGGGTCCGGCGTCACCGTGTAGTACGCGGTGACCAGGTGCGCGAGATCCTCCAGATCCGCGGCTGCCGCCGGTTGTCCCGCTCGTTCGTGCGCCATGTGACCTCCTCGTCCACCCGACCCTGCCCTGCTCATCTTGCCCGGCCGGCGTGCACCGCGCGCGCCGATCGGCGGCGGTCAGGACGTGAGGGCGAACCCGGCCCAGGCCGCGGCCGTACCGGCCAGCACGCTCACCACCGCATATGCCGTCGCCGTGACCGGGCGGCGCACGCGTACGAGACCGACCGATTCGACGGCGAACGTCGAATAGGTGGTCAAGCCGCCGCAGAATCCGGTGCCGAGCAGCGCGAACGTTGCCGGTGCCAGCGCGGCGCCGGACAGCAGGCCCAGCAGCAGGCAGCCGAGGACGTTGACCGTCAGGGTCGCCACCGGGACGCTGCGAAAGGAGCGGACGTGCCGGCCCGCGAGGTAGCGCAGGACCGCGCCGGCACCGCCGCCGACGGCGACGAGCAGGACGGTCATCGGGTCGCCGACCGGTGCCGCCACGCCTCACCGGCGGCCATACCGAGGCGTGCCGCCGTGAGTGCCCCGGCGAGGGTCACGGTCACGTAGACGACGGCGGTCGCGGGATGGCGGACGGCGTCGACGGCGAACGTGGAGAAGGTGGTGTAGCCGCCGAGTACCCCGACACCGAGGAACAGGCGCCACAGCCGATCGGGACCGAGCAGCGCGGCAACGAGACCGAGCAGCAGCGAACCGGCGACGTTGACCGCCGCGATCGTCCAGATGCCGGGGAACTGCACGGCCAGTGCGTACCGGGCCACGGCGCCCATCGCTCCCCCAGCGGCGACCACAGCTGTCGGCTTGTACTCCATGCCGGTAACCGTAGAGGTCCGGCGAATGCGAACGACCCCGGCCGGGTGGCCGGGGTCCTTCGCGTTCCGGTGGAGCTGCCGGGAATCGAACCCGGGTCCTCCGCCGCCTCGCCAGGGCTTCTCCGTGTGCAGTTCGCTATGTCTCTACTTGGATCTCCCGGTCCCGCGAACAAGCCGAGATGACGATCCCAGTCGCTGTTTGCTGTCCCGTCCGGCTCCGCGACCGAGCCGTACGGTGAAGCTCCCTAGTCGATGCCAGGATCCGGGGCGGGAGCACACCCGGTCTGACAGAGACGCGCTCGCTTAGGCAGCGAGGGCGTACTCGCGCTGAGTAGACTCGGCGCTTATTGGTTTGCAGCGACGCTTACGGTGGTCTCTTGCCTGCACCGACACGCTTCCCCTAGCTCAACGTACGCAGTCGAAACCGTTCAGCCCCGTACGTACCTGCGACCTTCGCAGGACTACCCACTCTAACGCGCGGACCCCCCTCCGTCATTCCCATTTCCTCCGAGCCGTGAATGACGTGGATCACAGCCGTCAGGCGGCCGCGGTGATCATGCCGACGGCAGTGAGGGCGAGCACCATGCCGGCCATCTGGCCACGCCCGATACGCTCGCCCAGCACGATCATCGCCAGCAGCACGGTCGCCGCCGGGTACAGCGCGCCGATCACGCTGACCAGCGACAGCATGCCGCCCTGGAAGGCGAACATCAGCGCACCGTTGGCGATGACGTCCAGGACCGCGACCGCGACGATGTGCGGATATACCCGCCCCGGCGGCCGGATCAGCTGCCGCATCCCCATGGCCACGGCCCACACCACGAGCGTCGCGGTGAGCCGCGACATGCCGAGGGGCCACAGGCCGGTGCCTTCGGGGACGCGGTGCAGCGCGACGAACATCAGTGCGAACGCGACTCCGGAGCCGACGGTCAGCCACGCCACGTTCGCGGTGAAACGTGGTTGCGCGTCCCCGGCGACACTCTCCTTCGATTCCCTGCTGACCAGCACCACGGCGACGAGGGCGATCGCGATGCCGGCGTAGGCGACCGCCCCGGGCCGCTCCCCCGTCGCGATGCCGACGAGCACCGGGATCCCGGCCACGAGCACGGCGGTGAGCGGGGACACCACAGACATCGGACCTGCGGCGAGCGCGAGGTAGAACCACCAGATCGCGACGCCGCCGGCCACACCGGCCGCCGCGCCCCAGCCGAGCGAGCCGGCCGTGACGCCACCGCCGACGAGCGGCGCGACGGCGAGCACCATTAGCAGCGACAGCGGGTACGACACGAGCACGAACCGCAGCGCGGCCACCTGCCGGGACGCGACTCCGCCGAGGAAGTCGCTCACCCCGTAGCCGACCGCGGCCACCAGGGCGAGCACGATCGCCGTCAGCGCATGCCCTTCACCCGCCGGCCGAGTTCGCGGGTCACCTCGCGCTCGGCGGTGCGACGGGCCAGATCCTGGCGCTTGTCGTAGTCCTGCTTGCCCCGGGCCAGCGCCAACTCGACCTTCACCTTGCCGTCGGAGAAGTACATCGACAGCGGCACCAGGGTCTGGTTGCCCTCGCGGGTCTTGCCTACGAGGTTGTCGATCTCCCGGCGGTGCAGCAGCAGCTTGCGAGTGCGCCGCGGTGCGTGGTTGGTCCACGTCCCGTGCCCGTACTCGGGGATGTGCAACCCGCGCAGCCACACCTCGCCGTCGTCGACGGTGGCGAACGCGTCGACGAGCGAGGCCTTGCCCTCACGCAGGCTCTTGACCTCGGTGCCCAGGAGTGCGACTCCGGCCTCGTACGTGTCCAGAATGGTGTAGTTGTGCCGCGCCTTGCGGTTGGTGGCAATGACCTTGCGGCCCTTTTCCTTCACTTTCGGGCCCCTCCGGTCCTCGATGCGTCCGACAGATCTGTGTACAGCATAGGTAGCGGAGACAACCGGATATTCCCGGCGCACCGGCGGGGAGCTATTCGCGCACGTACAGGCGCAGGGTGACGTAGGCGGTCAACGCCGCCATGCCGACGCCCACCAGCACCAGGATCGGGGAGACCAGCAGGACGTCGCTGTTGGAGATGCGGGCGACGATGTTGGCCTCGTAGACCTCCGAGAGCACCTCGTCGACGAAGGCGCCCTTCGCGGCGAACAACCCGGCGATGGCCAGCGCCGCACCGATCACGGCCGCCACGACGGCCTCGAGCAGGAACGGCAGCTGGGTGTACCAGCGGGTCGCGCCCACCAGCCGCATGATGCCCACCTCGGTGCGGCGGGTGAACGCGGCGATCTGCACCATGTTCGCGATGAGCAGGATCGCAGCGACCGCCTGGACCGTGGCGATCGCGAACGCGGCGTTGCGCACGCCGCCCAGCACGCTGAACAGCCGCTCGACGAGGTCCTTCTGGTTGAGGACACTGTCGACCCCGGGTCGGACGGCGAACTGGTCCTCGATCACCCCGAACCGGTCGGGGTCGGAGAGCTTGATCTTGAACGAGGCCGGGAAGCTCTCGGGGCTGACGAGTTCGGCGAGTTCCGGCTGATCCTTGAAGACCCGCTCGGTCGCGTCGGCGACGGCATCCTCGCGGTTGAGGTACTGCACCGATACCACTGCCGGGGTGTTCTCCAGATCCGAGCGCAGGGTTCGGCAGATGTCCTGCTCGCAGTCCGGGTCCAGGGTCGAGATGTCCTCGGTGAGGAACACCTGCACCTCGACCCGGTCGAGGAAGATCTGCTGGGTCTTGTCCGCCATCTGCACGACGAGCAGGCCCGCGCCGAACAAGCCGAGGGAGATCGCGGTGGTCAGGATCATCGCGACGGTCATGGTCAGGTTGCGGCGCAGGCCGGTGACGACCTCGCTCAGGATGAAGCTGGCACGCATGGAGTGTCGAAGTCCTTCGGTTGCCGGAGGGGCGAGTGCGATGGAGCGGGAGCAGTCAGCGGCCGACGCCGTAGACGCCGCGCGCCTCGTCGCGCACGACCCTTCCGAGGTCGAGCTCGACCACCCGGCGCCGCATCGAGTCGACGATGTGATGGTCGTGAGTGGCCATCAGCACGGTGGTTCCCGTGCGGTTGATGCGTTCGAGCAGCATCATGATGTCCTGGCTGGTGTCCGGGTCGAGGTTGCCGGTCGGCTCGTCGGCCATGAGCACGAGGGGCCGGTTCACGAACGCCCGCGCGATCGCGACGCGCTGCTGTTCGCCGCCGGACAGCTCGGTGGGCAGGCGGTCCGCCTTACCGGACAGGCCGACGAGGTCGAGCACGTCGGGCACAGTGCGGACGATGACCGAGCGCGGCTTGCCGATCACCTCGAGCGCAAACGCGACGTTCTCGGCCACCGTCTTGCGCTGCAGCAGCCGGAAGTCCTGGAACACGCAGCCGAGGTTCTGCCGCAGCCGTGGCACCCGCCGGGCCGAGAGCCGGTTGACGTGGAAGTCCGCCACGTGGATGTCACCCGACGTGGGGGTGTCCTCGCGGAGGAGCAGCCGCAGGAAGGTCGACTTCCCGGAACCGGACGGGCCGATGAGGAAGACGAACTCGCCCTTGTCGATCTCGACGCTCACCTTGTCGAGAGCCGGCCGGGTCGACGTCTTGTACGACTTGGACACATTCTCCAGGCGGATCACGCCGCCATGCTAGCCGTTATCGGACGGTGACCTAAGGAACCGACTCGCCGGTAGGTTCGGTGGGGGACGAATTGCCGAGACCGGGAATCGGGATCTCGGGCAACCGCAGGCCGGGCTGGGTCGTCGTGGTCGTCGGGGCCGGAGCACCGGGCACCGCCTCCGAGCCGCGTCCGCCCGGCGCCGAGCCCGGGACCGTCGGTGTCGGGCCGGTCGTCGTCGGAGTCGGTTCGGTGGTAGTGGGGGCGGTGGTGGTCGGCACGGGCTCGACCGTCGTGGGCTCCGGCACGTACGGCACGTACGGCACGTCGCTGACGACGACCGCTCCCGGCGGCGCCGCCGCGCTCTGCTCGTCCTCCGGATTCAAGTACACGTACAGCAACCACAGGCCGACCCAGAGCAGGCACAGGGACAACGTGGTGGTGCGCACCCGGCCGCCGAGAACGTGGTCCGGGATGTGGAATCGGCGTCGCTCGCTCACTGCACCGCCTCGATGCCGTGGATGGGAGTGGAGGTGTCCAGCTGGGGGTTGACGGTCATCCCCCGGCGGCGCAGCGCCAGCGCGACCCGCACCCGGAGTTCGCGGCCCACCTGGAACTGCTTGCCGGGCAGGGTCCGGGCCACCATGCGGACGCTGACCTGGTCGACCTCGAGGCTCTCGACACCCATCACGGTCGGTTCGTCGAGCAGCAGTTCGTTGAGCTTCTCGTCCTCGAACGCCGCGACGCCGACCTCGTGCAGGATGTCGTTGACCTCGGCGATGTCCGCGGTGACCGGGATCGGCACGTCGACGACGGCACGGGCCCAGTCCTTGGACAGGTTGACGGCCTTGTTGATCTGCCCGTTGGGCACGGTGATGACCTCGCCGGCGGCGTTGCGCAGTTTCGTCACTCGCAGGGTGACGTCCTCGACCGTGCCGACCGCGTCGGCGGAGGCACCGGTGACCGAGATCTGGACGGTGTCACCGAACCCGTACTGCCGCTCGGTGATGATGAAGAATCCGGCGAGGATGTCCTGGACGATGCGCTGGGCGCCGAAGCCGAGCGCGGCACCGAGCACCGTGGCCGGCGCCACGAGGCTGCCGATGGGTAGCGCCAGGTAGTCGAAGACCTTCAGGGTCGCGATGATGTAGACGAACGTGATCACCACCCAGGTGATCACCTGCGCCACCGAGTGGCGGTGCTTGGTGACTTCCGAACGCACCAGGGCGTCGGACTGCTGATAGGTCTCGTCGATCCGCCGCGTGATCCGGCCGCCGACCCAGCTCACGAATCGCGCGACGAGCGCGGCGCCGAGCACGGTGAGCGCGATCTGCAGACCGCTGCTCGACAGCCAGTCGAGAATCCTGCTACCGGGAAACAGGGGTCGATCCTCCGTGTCGCTGGTTCTGGCCTACTGGTTCTGCTTCTGGTTCTCGCGCATGCGCCACCGGATGCCCTCTTCGAGGAACCCGTCGATGTCGCCGTCGAGGACGGCCGCCGGGTTGTTCACCTCGTGCTCGGTGCGCAGGTCCTTGACCATCTGATAGGGGTGCAGGACGTAGGAGCGCATCTGGTTGCCCCAGGAGCTCCCGCCGTCGCCCTTGAGGGCGTCCATCTCCGCACGCTCCTCCTGCCGCTTGCGTTCGAGCAGCTTGGCCTGCAGCACGCGCATCGCCGAGACCTTGTTCTGCAGCTGCGACTTCTCGTTCTGGCAGGTGACGACGATCCCCGTGGGGATGTGGGTCAGGCGCACCGCGGAGTCGGTGGTGTTGACGGACTGCCCACCCGGGCCGGACGAGCGGTACACGTCGACGCGGATGTCGTTCTCGTCGACGTCGATGTGGTCGGTCGTCTCGACGACCGGCAGCACCTCGACCTCGGCGAACGACGTCTGGCGCCGGCCCTGGTTGTCGAAGGGGCTGATGCGCACGAGTCGGTGGGTGCCCATCTCGACCGAGAGGGTGCCGTAGGTGTAGGGCGCCTTGATCGCGAAGGTCGCGGACTTGATGCCCGCCTCCTCCGCATACGAGGTGTCGTAGACCTCCACCGGGTAGCCGTGCTTGTCGGCCCATCGGATGTACATGCGCATGAGCATCTCGGCCCAGTCGGCAGCGTCGACGCCGCCGGCGCCGGCGCGGATGTTGACCAGCGCGTCGCGCTGGTCGTACTCGCCGGAGAGCAGGGTGCGCACTTCCATCGCCTCGATGTCGGTGCGCAGGGCGGCGCGCTCGGTGTCGGCGTCGGCCAGCGCGGTGGTGCGGTCCTCCCCCTCCTCGCCCTCGGCGAGTTCGTAGAGGACCGGCAGGTCGTCGAGCCGTGAGCGCAGCTCCTCGACACGCCGCAGTTCGCCCTGGGCGTGCGAGAGCTGGCTGGTGACCTGTTGCGCGTGCTCCTGGTCGTTCCACAACTCCGGGTCGGCGGCCTGGTGCTCGAGCTCGTCGATGCGCCGGCGCAGCTCGTCCACGTCGAGGACCGCCTCGACGGTCTCGAGGGTGGTCGCCAGTTCGGCCAGGTCTGCGGAAACATCGGGATGCACGATTCTCAAGGCTACCGGGTGTGCGGCGTGACCTCGCCACCGCTCGGGGCCGGGTGGGCTCTGGACTAGCGTCTGGGGCATGAGCACCGACTTTTCGGCCGATCTGGATCTCGCCCTGCGCCTCGCCGACGAGGCGGACGCCATAACCCGCACCCGGTTCGGCGCCCTCGATCTGACCGTCACCGACAAGCCGGACCTGACCCCGGTATCGGATGCGGATCTCGGCGTCGAACGCGCCGTGCGCGGCACCCTCGGCGCCGAGCGCCCGGGGGACGCGATCCTCGGCGAGGAGTTCGGCGGCGACGCCGTGTTCACCGGCCGCCAGTGGGTGGTCGATCCCATCGACGGGACCAAGAACTTCGTGCGCGGTGTGCCGGTGTGGGCCAGCCTGATCGCCCTGCTCGACGACGGTGTGCCGGTGGTGGGCGTGGTGAGCGCCCCGGCTCTGAACCGCCGCTGGTGGGCCGCGGCCGGCGCGGGGACGTGGCTGGCTTACGACGGCGCGCAGCCTCGTCGGCTCACGGTCTCGCAGGTCGCCGAGCTGTCCGCCGCGTCGCTGAGTTTCTCGAGCCTGTCGGGCTGGCGCGACCGCGGCCGGCGCGACGAGTTCGTCGCGCTCACCGACGAGGTGTGGCGGGTACGGGCCTACGGCGACTTCTACTCGTACTGCCTGCTGGCCGAGGGTGCGGTGGACATCGCCTTGGAGCCCGAGGTGTCCCTGTGGGACCTGGCTGCGCTGGACGTGCTGGTCCGGGAGGCGGGGGGCCGGTTCACGAATCTCGACGGCGCGACGGGCCCGCACGGTGGCAGCGCGGTCGCCACCAACGGAGCACTGCACGACGGTGTGCTCACCCGTCTGCGGCAAGCCCGGTAGAGCACTCACCACCAACTTACTCGATAGTAGACAGCAATCTTACTCCGCAGTAAGATTGGGACTGTCCGTCCCCACATCGAGAAACGTCTGGTGATCATGAGCAAGCAAGACAGTGTGGCCCGGAACACCCCCCGCGACACGTCCGCCGTGGGCCTGAACCCCCTCCGGCGGGACGCCATGGGCGCGGCGATGCGGGTGCTCACCCGGATCACCGGTTCGGAACTCGCGGACCGGTACAACCTCCGGCAGGCCATCGACCGGGTGACCTACCAGTCCACCAAGACCGGCTTCAAGACGCTCGGCGCCGCCACCCGCACCTTCAAGAAGGTCACCGGCGGATCCGGCGCACCGCAGCGCCTCGACACCGCCGTCCGTACCGACCTGTTCGACCTGACCCCCACCGACGATCAGCAGATGATCGTCGAGACCGTCCGCGAGTTCGCCGCCGAGATCCTGCGGCCCGCCGCGCACGACGCGGACGAGGCAGCCGCCGCCCCCGCCGACCTTCTCGCCCGGGCCGCCGAACTCGGCATCACCCTCGTCAACGTGCCCGAGGCGTTCGAGGGAGTCGCCACCGAGCGCGGCGCCGTCACCAACACGCTCGTCGCCGAGGCACTCGCTCACGGCGACATGGGGCTGGCCCTGCCGATCCTCGCGCCGAGCGGCGTCGCGGTCGCCCTCGCCCAGTGGGGCACCGAGGAGCAGCAACGGACGTACCTGCCCGCGTTCGCCGGCGACGACGTCCCGCAGGCCTGCGTCGTGATCACCGAGCCGCGGGCGCTGTTCGACCCATTCGCGCTGCAGACCAAGGCGGTGCGCTCCCCCAGCGGCTACCGGCTGAACGGTGTCAAGTCCCTGGTGCCGGCCGCGGGCAGCGCCGAGCTGTTCGTCGTCGCCGCCGAACTCGACGGAAAGCCGTCGCTGTTCCTGGTCGAGTCCGACAGCAAGGGCGTCGTGATCGAGGCCGACCCGTCGATGGGGCTGCGCGCCGCCGGGCTCGGCCGGCTGCACCTGACCGACGTCGCCGTCCCGCAGAGCGCCCTCCTCGGCGACGCCGACGCCGACGTGCGCGCCGAGCAGTACGCGGACGCGGTCCGCCTCGCCCGGCTCGGCTGGTCCGCCCTCGCCGCGGGCACCGGGCAGGCCGTGCTCGACTACGTCGTCCCCTACGTCAACGAACGGCAGGCGTTCGGCGAACCGGTCAGCCATCGGCAGGCCGTCGCCTTCATGGTCGCGAACATCAAGATCGAGCTCGACGGGATCAGGCTGGTCACGCTGCGCGGCGCGGCCCGGGCCGAGCAGGGCCTGTCCTTCGCCCGCGAGGCAGCGCTGGCCCGCAAGCTCGCCACCGACAAGGGCATGCAGATCGGCCTCGACGGCGTCCAGTTGCTCGGCGGCCACGGCTTCACCAAGGAACACCCTGTCGAACGCTGGTACCGCGACCTGCGCGCCGTGGGCGTCGCCGAGGGCGTCGTCCTCGTCTGAACCGCCCGACCCGGCAGCGTCCCCTCACATTTAGGAACCCGCGATGATCAATCTCGAACTTCCCAAGAGGCTCAAGGCGTCGGCGAACCAGGCCCACCAGGTCGCCGCGCAGATCTTCCGTCCCGTCTCCCGCAAGTACGACCTCGCCGAGCACGTCTACCCGGTCGAGCTGGACACGATGGCGGCAATGGTCGAGGGCCTCAACGACTCCGGTCAGGGCGCCTCGGGCGCGGCGCTCGGCCGCGGCGACGAGCCGAAGAAGCAGACCGGCAACGTCAACGGCGGCAACATGGCGTCGCTGCTCAACGTGATCGAAACCTGTTGGGGCGACGTGGGTCTGACTCTCTCGATCCCCTACCAGGGCCTCGGCAACTCGGCGATCGCCGCCGTCGCCACCGACGAGCAGCTCGAGCGCTTCGGCAAGGTGTGGGCGTCGATGGCCATCACCGAGCCGAGCTTCGGCTCCGACTCCGCCGCCGTGACCACCACCGCCGTCCTCGACGGCGACGAGTGGGTCCTCAACGGCGAGAAGATCTTCGTCACCGCCGGCGAGCGCTCGACCCACGTGGTCGTGTGGGCGAGCGTCGACAGGTCGAAGGGACGCGCGGCGATCAAGTCGTTCGTCGTCCCACGGGACGCCCCCGGCCTGAGCGTGGCCCGCCTCGAACACAAGCTCGGCATCAAGGCCTCCGATACGGCCGTGCTGGTGCTCGACAACTGCCGGATTCCGAGGGACAACCTGCTCGGCAGCCCCGAGGTGAACGTCGAGAAGGGGTTCGCGGGGGTCATGCAGACCTTCGACAACACCCGTCCGATCGTCGCCGGTATGGCCGTCGGCGTCGCCCGCGCGGCGCTCGAGGAACTGCGCGGCATCCTCGCCGAGGCCGGCGTCGAAGTGTCCTACGACGTCCCGGCCTGCAACCAGCACGCAGCGGCCGCCGAGTTCCTCGCGCTCGAGGCCGACTGGGAGGCGGCCTACCTGCAGGCGCTGCGGGCCGCGTGGATGGCCGACAACAAGCAGCCGAACTCGCTCGAGGCGTCGATCTCCAAGGCCAAGGCCGGCCGCACCGGCACCGCGGTCACCCTCAAGGCCGTCGAGCTGGCGGGTACCTACGGCTACTCCGAACGTCCGCTGCTCGAGAAGTGGGCGCGCGACTCGAAGATTCTCGACATCTTCGAGGGCACGCAGCAGATCCAGCAGCTCATCATTGCGCGACGGTTGCTGGGCCTGTCGAGCGCCGAACTGAAGTAGCCGGTCACAGACCACTTCTCCGAGGGGTCGGGCCCCGCCGTACTCACCGACGGCGGGGGTTTTCTCACGCTTCGGGCCGCTTCCCGGAATTCGGACGAATGTCCATCTCTGTGAAGTCCATCACCACTAGGGTTGCGGTGACGAATCCGGCACGAGCTCGAAGGGGACAGCATGCCCGGGCAGGACCTCAAGGACAAGATCACCGCTGCCGTCGGGGAGGTGACCGACACGCTGGGCGCCGTGCGGGTACTCGCCCGCTCCGGACTGCTGCACTTTCCCCGGGTCGACCACGGAATCGGCACCCTCGTCGCGGTGAGCCGCTACGGCCCGTTCGCCGGACCGGTACATGCCCACGCCGCGCGCGGCTACGACGCCGTCGCCCTCGTCGACGAGCGTGGCCGGCTGAGCTACCAGGAACTCGAGGGGCAGTCGAATGCGCTCGTACGGGCACTGCAGGCCGACGGGGTCGCGGCAGGCGACGTGATGGGCCTGATGGCCCGCAACCACCGTGGACTCGTTCTCACCATGCTCGCGGCCGCCAAGCTCGGCGCGAAGCTGGTCATGATGAATACCGGGTTCGCTCCGCGCCAGCTCGCGGACGTCGCGGAACGTGAAGGAGTCGGCACGTTCGTCTACGACGCCGAGTTCGCGGCGGTGGCCGAAGCCCTGCCGCCGGATGTGCGCACGTACAGCTCGTGGCTCGAGGGCGAGGAGCCGGGACCACCCGGGATCGAGTCCGTGCTCGCACAGTTCGACCGGTCCACTGTTCCCGCACCGAGCACGCTCGGCGGTTTCGTGCTGCTCACCAGCGGCACGACCGGCACCCCGAAGGGTGCCCCGCGCGAGCGCACGTCGCCGCTCGCCTCGGCGCAGTTCCTGGACCGGGTACCGCTGCGGCCGGGACAGACGATGCTGATGGCGGCGCCGGCGTTCCACGGGACCGGAATCTCGCAGTTCGGACTCGCCCTGGCGCTGGGTCAGACGGTGGTGTTGGAGCGGCGGTTCGATCCGCTCGAAACGGTTCGCCTGATCGAACGGCACCGGGCGAACGTGCTCGTCGTCGTGCCGACGATGCTGCAGCGGATCCTGGACCTGGGGGGCGAGGCGATCGGCCGGTTCGACACGTCGAGCCTGCAGATCATCTTCTCCGCCGGCTCGGCGCTGTCGCCGGACGTGTGCCGGCGCACCCGCGAGTACTTCGGCGACGTCCTGCACAACCTGTACGGATCGACCGAATGCGCGGTGGCCACCGTCGCCACACCCGAGGACATCCGCCGGGCGCCGGGTACGGCCGGACGGCCTCCTGTGACGTGCCGGGTGGAGTTGTACGACGAGGAAGGCAACCGCATCACGGCACCCGGCAAGGTGGGCCGGATCTTCGTCGCGAGCGGGCTGAGCTTCGACGGTTACACGGACGGCCGGGACAAGGAGCGGATCAACGGTCTGCTCTCGACAGGCGACGTCGGGCACTTCGACGAGGCGGGACTGCTGTTCGTCGACGGCCGGGACGACGACATGATCGTCTCCGGTGGCGAGAACGTGTACCCGCTGGAGGTGGAGAACCTTCTCGTCGAACGGGACGACGTGTTCGATGCCGCGGTGGTCGGGGTGGAGGATCCGGACTTCGGTCACCGGCTGCGCGCCTTCGTGGTGCCGGCCGAAGGCTCCGCGCGCGACGCCGAGGAGATCAAGGAGTACGTCAAGGCGAACCTGGCACGTTACAAGGTTCCGCGTGACGTCGTCTTCCTCGACGAACTGCCGCGCAATGCGACGGGGAAGCTGCTGCGACGCGTACTTGTCGACATGAAGCCCTGATCTCATACGGAAGGGCCCGGCACCGGATCATCCGGTGCCGGGCCCTTCGGCGTGGTAGCGGGGACAGGATTTGAACCTGCGACCTCTGGGTTATGAGCCCAGCGAGCTACCGAGCTGCTCCACCCCGCGTTGCAGAAACGAAGTTACACGGCGCGGTGAACGGAATGCAAATCGCCTGGGCGAAAGTCATTTTCGCGCGCCATCGCGTGTCCTGGACCACACTCGGCGCATGATCCCCCTCACATAACGGAGGCATAACGATCGCGTGACGGGTCGGCCGACATGCCGTGCCGACCTGCGCAAACGCCGGTCGCTCGTCCCACCTGATGGACACCCGGGGCGTTGTTGCGGCCGGTGGCCCGGGTCGCGACGGCTCGGTACGGTCGGCCGCGGCTCGAAACCACCGAGCCGACGCCGTCCCGCCGCCGCCGAGCTGCCCCGCGGGAGTCGGTACGACGGAACCTTCAGGGGGCAGCGACGCGACCCGGCCGACTGTCCGCACCGCCACGACCGAGCGGTGCCCCGGGTCCGGCGTCGGCGAGCGCGGAGAGGATTCATCCCGCATGACCACTTTCTTCAGTAAGCGCGGCCTCGGTACGGCCGTTGTCACCGGCGCCCTCGTGGCGGTGCCGTTCGGCCTCGCCACCGGTACCGCCTCCGCTGCCCCGCACAACTGGGACGCGGTGGCGGAGTGCGAGAGCGGCGGCAACTGGTCGATCGACACCGGCAACGGCTACTACGGCGGTCTGCAGTTCTCGCAGAGCACCTGGGCAGCCAACGGCGGCACCGGCAGCCCACACACCGCTTCGAAGGCCGAGCAGATCCGCGTCGCGGAGAACACGCTGCAGACCCAGGGCCCGGGCGCGTGGCCGGTCTGCGGTCAGTACCTGACCACCGAGAGCGAGGCCGCGCCCGCCCCCGCTCCCGAGGCACCCGCCGCCCCGGCACCCGCAACCCCGGCACCCGAGGCCGCGCCGGTCGACCAGGCCGTCGAGCAGGCACTCGGTGTCGCCGGCGAGTTCGCCGCGCAGCACGGCTTCGCTGCGCAGTTCGACCAGGCAGTCGGCATCGCACTGACCGGCCGCTGATTCGTCCGCGAACGACGGGGCCCCGCGCACGATGTGCGCGGG
>NZ_JAUIZP010000004.1:0-145815 GCF_041414735.1 Rhodococcus sp. GXMU-t2271 | reverse complement strand
GGGCCGCGAGCGCGTCAAGGTCGTCGAGCGTGAGGACATGTTCCGCGCCTCCGAGCCGCACAAGGCCTGACACCCCCCGACCCCTGGTGGCCGAATGTCACATTCCGTCGATGGAATCGACCGGATGTGACATTCGGCCACAGTCGTACCGGGCCGCCTCCGGTCAGGTGAACAGCACCGCGCCGAGCCACACGCCGGCCGCGATCAGGCCGCCGAGCAACTCGACGAGGATCGACAGCGCCACCGCCTTGGTCGCGTGCACGGTCGACACCCACGCGTCACGGTGGGTGCGGTGCCGCTGCACCTCGGACAGGTAGGTGCCGAGCAGGAACCCGAGCAGCAGCCCGATCACGGGAACGACGAAGAACCCGACGATGCCGAGCAGACCGCCGGCGACGATCGAGCGCGTCGGCACCCCGGCCCGCCGCATCCGGCCGCCCGGCCAGGTGTACTTCACGATGCCGGTCACCAGCAGGGCTGTCGTCGCGACGGCGAACACCGTCCACGCGACGGTGCCGCCGGTGAGCCACGCCCACACCGCGATCGCCCCGAAGATCAGCAGGGTGCCCGGCAGGATCGGCACGACGATGCCGACGAGTCCGACGAGGACGGCCAGACCGACGAGGACCTCCGCCCCGGCGGTCACGGTGCGACCGCCCGCACGGGTGAGGCCGCCTCGACGAGTGCGAGCAGGGCCTGCGGGTCGCTCGTGTCGACGGTGTGTGCGCGACGCCCGGGCGCGTTCGGGTACCGGTCCACCGCGATCACCTCGACACCCGGCCGCTGCAGCGCGACGACCGCTCTGTTGCCCAGCTCACCCGCGCCGAGGAGCCGACGCGCAGAGCGCCGGGAGCCAGCGGGGTACCGATTCGTGGTGAGACCATGGGGGGACTATATGTGCCCCTCAGGTCGCACCCGGAGGTCGCGATGGACGTCGCCGAACCGAATCTCGAGTCGGACACCGGACGGTTCTTCACCACGGCCGGCATCGATCCCGCCGACGAGCTGGACTGGCAGCGGCGCGACGCACGCATCGTCCACCACGGCACCGGCGCGGTGGTGTTCGAACAGCGCGACGTGGAGTTCCCCGCCGCCTGGTCGCAGAACGCGACGGACATCGTCGCGCAGAAGTACTTCCGCGGCGCTCCGGGCACCGCCGCCCGGGAACGGTCCCTGCGCGACGTCGTCGCGCGCATCGTGGACACGATCACCGCGTGGGGCGCGGCCGACGGCCACCTCGACGACCCGGAGGCGTTCGCCGCCGAACTGACGTACCTGGTCCTGACGCAGCGGGCGTCGTTCAACAGCCCCGTGTGGTTCAACATCGGGGTGCCCGACACTCCGCAGCAGGCCAGCGCGTGCTTCATCCTGTCGGTCGAGGACAGCATCGACTCGATCCTCGAGTGGTACCGGCAGGAGGCAGTGATCTTCAAGGGCGGGTCGGGCGCGGGGGCGAATCTGTCGCGCATCCGGTCGTCGGCCGAGCCGCTGGCGGGTGGGGGCACCGCGTCGGGCCCGGTGAGTTTCATGCGCGGCGCCGACGCCTCGGCGGGCACCATCAAGTCCGGCGGCAAGACGCGCCGAGCCGCGAAGATGGTGATCCTCGACGTCGGCCATCCCGACGTCGAGGAGTTCGTCGACTGCAAGGCCGTCGAGGAACGCAAGGCGCGGGTACTCGCGGAGGCCGGGTTCGACATGGGGCTCGACGGTCGCGACATCCATTCGGTGCAGTACCAGAACGCCAACAACTCGGTGCGGGTGAGCGACGAGTTCATGCAGGCCGTCGCGGACGGCGCCGAGTGGCCGCTGCGCGCGGTCACCACCGGTGCGACGGTGCGCACGGTGCCTGCCCGCGATCTGTTCCACCGGATCGCCGCCGCCGCCTGGGAGTGCGCCGATCCCGGGCTGCAGTTCGACACCACCATCAACCGCTGGCACACCGCGGCCGCGACCGGCCGGATCAACGGATCGAATCCGTGTTCGGAGTACATGCACCTGGACGACTCGGCGTGCAACCTGGCGAGCCTGAACCTGCTGGCGTTCCTTCGCGACGACGGCACGTTCGACGTCGCCGGATTCCGGCACGCCGTCGCGGTGGTGCTCACCGGCCAGGAGATCCTCGTGAGCCGCGCCGACTACCCCACCGACCGCATCGCGGCGACGTCGCGGCGGTTCCGGCAGCTCGGTCTCGGCTACGCCAATCTCGGTGCGCTGCTGATGGCCCTGGGGCTGCCGTACGACAGCGACGCCGGCCGCGCCTACGCCGCGGCCCTGACGGCCCTGATGACCGGGCATGCGTACGCGGTGTCGGCACGGATGGCTCGCCGGCTCGGGCCGTTCGAGGGGTTCGCCGAGAACCGGGAGCACACCCTCGCGGTGCTGGCTCGTCATCGCGGCGCCGTCGACGACATCGACGAGCAGGCCGCGCCCGCCGACATTCTCGCCGCGGCGCGGGAGGACTGGGACGCGGCGTGCGCGCTCGCCGAGGCACACGGGGTCCGCAACAGCCAGGTGACAGTCCTCGCGCCGACCGGCACGATCGGCCTGGCCATGGACTGCGACACCACCGGCATCGAGCCCGATCTGGCGCTGGTGAAGACGAAGAAGCTGGTCGGCGGCGGGACGCTGTCCATCGTCAATCGCACGGTGCCGCGGGCACTGTCGCGGCTCGGTTATCCCCCGGATCGGGTAGCCGAGTTGCTCACGCACATCGACACGCACCGCACGGTCGTCGGCGCGCCGCAGTTGCGGGCCGAGCATCTGCCGGTGTTCGCAACCTCCATGGGCGACAACGTGATCGAACCGCGAGGGCACGTGCTGATGATGGCCGCGGTGCAGCCCTTCCTCTCGGGCGCGATCTCGAAGACCGTGAACCTGCCGGAGTCGGCGACCGTGGCCGACATCGAGGAGTTGTTCCTCGACGCGTGGCGGCTCGGGATCAAGGCGATCGCGGTGTATCGCGACAACTGCAAACTGGGACAACCGTTGTCGGCCACGGTCGCGCCCCCCACGACGACAGCCGGGCCGAGGCGGGAACGGCTGCCCCGGTTGCGCCGGTCGCGCACCTTCGAGTTCCGCGTCGCGGACTGCAAGGGCTTCGTCACCGTGGGCCAATACGACGACGGCCGTCCGGGCGAGATGTTCCTGCGGGTGGCCAAGCAGGGCTCGACCCTGGCCGGCATCATGGACGCGTTCTCGATGGCGGTGAGTTACGGCCTGCAGTACGGGGTTCCGCTGCGCACGTTCGTCAACGCGTTCACGAGCACCCGATTCGAGCCGGCGGGCATCACCGACGATCCGGACCTGCGGATCGCGACGTCGATCCTGGACTACATCTTCCGGCGGCTGGCAGTGGAGTACCTCGACGCGGACGAGCGGGCCGAACTCGGTATCCGCACCGGGCTCGAACGCAGCGAGCCCGCCGCCGAGGTGGTCGTGGACACCCGCCAGGGACGCGCCCGCGGCAGCGATGCGCCGTACTGCATGCAGTGCGGGGTGCAGATGCAGCGTTCCGGCTCCTGCCACGCGTGCCCGTCGTGCGGAAACACCAGCGGGTGCAGCTGACGAGGCCGGGACGTGCCTAGCCGGCAACCTCCATCAGCGACAGGACGTTGCCGTGCGGGTCGCGGAACCACGCGACCCGCATGCCCTCGGGTGACGTCCACGCGTCGTGGTCGTCCTGGTCCATCCCGTTGTAACGGACGAATTCGACACCCTTGGCCCGCAGGGCTTCGACGGTCGCGTCCAGGTTCGGCACCCGCCACCCCAGGGCGGTGTAGCCGGTGTCGGAGCGGGACTGCACCAACGTCACCCGGACCGGTGCACCACCGCCCCCGTCGAGGATCAGCGTGAAATGGTCCCGGGACAGCTTCCCGAAACCGAGCGTGTCGACGTAGAACATTTCCGAGATGTCGAGGTCGGTACTGGGCAGGAAGCTCACGAGCTGACCGCTGATCGTCATGGAGTCCACTGTGCGCCTCGCCTCGCGGCCAGGCAAGGACGCGACAATCCGAGCGTGGCGGGCTCGGAGTACTAGCATCTGCGACATGAGCACCTCCGAGATCGCGACCGTCCTGGCCTGGCACGACGCCGTCAACTCCAACGACATCGAGACGCTGCTGGCGCTGTCGAGCGACGACATCGTGCTGCCCACCGGCGACGACGACGAGGACCAGGGCCTCGACGAGCTGCGCGAGTGGGCGACGACGGCGGGTGTGACGTTCCAGCCGGGCCGGATGTTCGTGCACGAGGGCATCGTCGTCGTCGAGGAGACCGCGACGTGGGCGGCCGATCCGGAGCACCCGCGCAATGAAGCGATCGCGTTCCGGGTGGTGGGCGACCACGTGGTCTCGGTGTACCGGCACGACACGCTCGAGGAGGCGTTCGAGGCCACTCGCCTCAACGAGGGTGATCTGTACGAGGGTTAGGCGCATGCCGTGACCCTCGGCACACCCTAACGATCGCTAAGGTAGCCTCCTCGGGGAATGGTCCCAACGCACCCGAGTGAGGTTCGACGAGTGTCCGCTGAAGCTGTTGAGAAAAAGGGTCCGCTCGCGGGTATCCGCGTCGTCGAGTTCGCGGGTCTCGGTCCCGGTCCGCACGCCGCGACGCTGCTCGCCGACCTCGGCGCCGACGTCGTCTGCGTGCAGCGTCCGGGTCTGATTCCGCCCGCCGGGCACCGCGACCAGATCCAGCGCGGCCGCCGCGTCGTCGAGGCCGACCTCAAGAATCCCGAGCAGGTCGAGAAGGTGCTCGGCCTGATCGAACGCGCCGACGTGCTCATCGAGGGCTTCCGGCCGGGGGTCACCGAGCGCATGGGTCTCGGCCCGGACGTCGCGCTGGCCCGCAATCCACGCCTGGTGTACGGCCGGATGACCGGATGGGGTCAGGAGGGGCCGCTCGCCCACGCCGCCGGGCACGACATCAACTACATCTCGCTGACCGGTGTGCTGCACGCCATCGGACGCAAGGGTGAGCGGCCGGTGCCGCCGCTGAACATGGTCGGTGACTTCGGCGGCGGCTCGATGTTCCTGATCTTCGGCATCCTCTCCGCCCTCGTCGAGCGCCAGAGTTCCGGCAAGGGACAGGTCGTCGACGCCGCGATGGTCGACGGTGCGCTCGCGCTCTCGCACATGATGTGGGCGTTCCGCGGCCGCGGCGTGTGGTCGGACGAGCGCGGCGTCAACCTTCTCGACACCGGCGCACCGTTCTACGACGTGTACGAGACCGCCGACGGCAAGTACATGGCGGTGGGTTCCATCGAACCCCAGTTCTACGCGCTGCTGCTGCAGGGTCTCGAGCTCGAGCCGGCCGAGCTGCCGCAGCAGCTCGACACCTCGGCGTGGCCGCAGATGAAGAAGCTGTTCACGGAGAAGTTCCTGTCCAAGACTCGCGACGAGTGGGCCGCGATCTTCGACGGCACCGACGCGTGCGTCTCCCCCGTACTCACGTTCGGCGAGGCCCCGGCCAACCCGCACATCGCGGCCCGCGGCGCGCTGATCGAGCTCGACGGCGTCACCCAGCACGCCCCGGCGCCCCGCTTCTCCCGCACCCCGGCCGGCGCCCCCACCCCGCCGCCCGGCGAGGCCACCGACATCGACTCCGTCTGGCGCTAGGCAGCAAAGCTGCCGGTGTGTCCTTTGGGATGCCAGGGCAGCCCAAAGGACACACCGGCGCCGCAGGCGCCTACAGCAGGTGGACGGCGCCCGTGTCGACGGCCTCGCGCAGGAACGCCGGGGACACGGCCGGGCGGCCGGCGCGGCCCTTGCCTGCGGTGAGCTCGTCCGCGAGGCGACGTGCGACGTCGAGCACGAGCGGGCCGCCGTCGGGCAGGAACCGGCGCAGGCCCGCTCGCTCGCACCGCAAGGCGACGGAGGCCAGCAGGGTCACCGCCTCCTCGTGCCGTCCGGCGGCGGCCAGGCACGCCACCTCGAGCCGCTCCGCGCGCAGCAGCCGCCGCTCCCGGCGGCTGCCGCGCAGCAGCTGCACCCACTCACCGGCCCACCGGCACGCCAGTTCGGTGTTCTCCGGCGTGGGGTCGGTCAGCAGCAACCGGATGGCCGTGGCCTCCTGGAACTGCGCCGTCCAGGCCGCGGTGCCGTGGTCCGGTCGCGGACGCGTGCCGTAGGACACCGGTGGTTGCGACGGCACCCCCGGCAGCGGCCCGAGCCCGAGCCGGACCCGTTCGTTCTCCACGACCGCCGTGAGCCGCTCCAGGTTCATGGCCGCGGCCGCGCGGCCGCCGTCCGCCAGTCGCGACACCACCGCCGCGCGGTCGCCGCGCACGGCCTTGAGCCGCGCCCCGACGACATACCGCGAGATCTTGAAGTCCACGACCCCGCCCTCCGAGCCGGAGGCGTAGCCGTCGTCGAGCAGCCGCTCGGCCTCGTCGAGCTCGCCTCGCTCGTAGAGCAGTTCGCCGAGGATGGACCCGGCCAGCACCGCGGCCGACGAGTGCCGTCCGGCGCCCCGGCGCGCCGCCCGCAGACCTGCCCGGAAGTGCTCCTCGGCGCCGGCGACGTCGAGTTGTTCGATCGCCGCGAGCCCCAGGAGGGCGCGGCCGTGCATGACGTTGTAAGGCCCCTCGTTGAGCTCGAGGTACGGCTGCGCCAGCTGTTGCAGCCGCACCACCTCGTCGTAGTCGGCACGGTAGACCGCGGCGTACGTGGCGACGTTGAGTCCGGACGCGATCACCAGCGGTGGCAGGGTGTCGGCCCGGGCCAGGCAGTGCTCGACGAGATCGTCGGCGCGTTCCATGCGGTCACAGCGCAGGTCGACGACGCCGCGCACGACCTCCACCTCGACGGCGATGTCCGCCGCCTCCTCGGCATCCACGCCGCCGGCCGCGACCGCGGCCTCGACCACCTCCAGCGCGTGCAGCGCCGGCGCGGAGCGGTGCAGCAGGATGTTGGCCCACGCGATGGACAGCTGCAGGTGGATCCGGCCCGACCCGGCCCGGCGCGGCAGCTTGGCGACGAGCCCGAGCAGGGTGGTCGCATGGCCGTGCTCGAGCAGCCGCCGCCCGTTCTCCTCGACGAGATCCGTCGCGCGGTCCTCGTCCCCCGCGGCGAGGGCATGGTCGACCGCCTCGCCGACCATCGCATGGCTCTCGAACCACTCGGATGCGGTCCGGTTCAGGGCCGGAACACGTTCGGGGTGTTCCCGTTCGAGGCGCTGCCGGAGAAATTCGGCGAACAGCGGCTGATACCGGAACCAGCGACCGTCCTCGTCGATCCGGTGCAGGAACAGATCCCGCTCCTCGATGCTCTCGAGTTGCGCCTGACCACGTTCGTGCCCGGTGAGGGCGGTCGCGAGGCTGCCGCAGATGCGTTCGGCGATCGAGGAGGCGAGCAGGAACTCGACGTCGGCCGGTGGCAGGGATTCGAGCACGTTCTCGGCGAGGAATTCGCCGATCGCCCGGTGCCGGCCGGACAGGTGCGAGATCAGCTCCGCGGGGTCGTCGCGGCCGCGCAGTGACATCGCCGCGAGCTGCAGCGCGGCCGCCCACCCGTCGGTGGCGGCGGTCAGGTCGGCTACCTCGTCGTCGTCGAGGTCGAGACCGGCGAGGTCGACGAGGAATATCCGGGCCTCGTCCACGTCGAAACGCAGTTGCTCGTAGTCGATCTCGACGAGTTCGTCGCGCACCCGCATCCGGCTCGTGGGCAGGCCCGAACGGGTGCGCCCGACGACGACGAGTTGCAGGTGGTGGCAGGCGTTGTCGAGCAGGAACGCCATCGCCGCGACCGTCGCGGGGTCCGTCACCCGATGCCAGTCGTCGATGATGACGACGAGTCGTTCTCCGGCCTCGTGGATTTCGTCGACGAGCGAGGTGAGCACGTAGCGCTCCGCCTCGTCCCCGTGTTCGTCGAGCACCTGGCCCAGTTCGCGCGCGAGCGACGGCCGGACCTGCCTGATGGACTCGACGAGGTGCGTCAGGAACCACACCACGTTGTTGTCGTCGTGGTCGACGTTGAGCCAGGCGACGGGAACGTTCTTCTCGGTGAGGACGTAGCGCCACTGCAGGGCCAGCATGGTCTTGCCGAATCCCGGCGGGGAGTGGATGGCGGTCAGCTTCCGGCGCTGCTCCGTGTCGAGAATCGACAGCAGGCGCCCGCGCGGCACCAGCCGACGCGGCGTCGACGGCGGCCGGAACCGGGTGGCCGGAACCGGTGGGGTGGTCGCCCGCACGCCGGACCGGTCGGTGCCCCGCCGCCGCTCGACCACGGACGGCGACGGGTGGTGACCGGACTCCGAACCCGGCTCGACCTCCCCGGCCACGGGAAGCTCGTCGACCGGCAGACCCTCCGCCGCCTGCACCTCGCGCAGCATCTCCCCGAACTCGGCGGCGGTCGCGGGGCGGGTCTGCGGGTCCACCGACATGGCGCGCTCGATCGCCGACGAGAGCGCATCCGGGATCCCCCGCTCCCGCAGGTCCGGAACGGGCTGGGTGGTCACCCGCACGAACTGGGCGACGACCCGCTCGCCGCTGCGCCGTTCGAACGCCGCGTGCCCGGTGAGCACGCAGAACAGCGTCGCGCCGAGGCTGTAGACGTCCGAGGCCGGGGTGGGCGTACGTCCGCTGAGCACCTCGGGGGCGGTGAAGGCCGGCGACCCGGCCACCTCGCCCGTCGCCGTCTCGAATCCGCCGCTCACCCGGGCGATGCCGAAGTCCGTGAGCTGTGGCTCGCCGAACTCGGTGAGCAGGATGTTGCCCGGCTTGATGTCGCGGTGCAGGATGCCGGCACGGTGGCCCGTTTCGAGGGCGCCGGCCAGCTTGATGCCGATGCGCAGCACCTCCGGCCACGGCACGGGACCGGTGCTGCGCAGTTGCGTGTCGAGGGAATCCCGCGGGTGGTACTGCATCACGAGGTAGGGGCGTCCCGTTCCGGTGGTGCCGACCTGCATGACGTTGACGATGTTCGGGTGCCCGGACAGCCGGCCCATCGCGCGCTGCTCCCGCAGGAAACGTTCGAGGTTGTCGGGATCCATGTGGGAGGTGAGGACCTTCACCGCGACCGGACGGTCGAGTGCGGTCTCGTAGCAGCGGTAGACGACCCCGAAACCACCGCGCCCGATCTCACGCGCGTCGTCGAATCCGGCGTCGGCCAGTTCGGCGGCGAGGTCGAACCCGACGTCGCGTTGCGTCGCGTACGGATCGTGTTCGGCCACAGTAACTCTCACATCCGTCCGAAATGGCGACTCCCGGGCGGTGCGGCTGCCCGTTCGTACCCCTCGAGCATAACGCCGCGGACCCGTTCCCGGATGGGGTCCGGCCACCCCGAGAATCAGACCACCAGGTGTGGTTCGCCGAGGTCCCGGCCGCGGGCGAGCGCGTCGTACGCCGAGGCCACGGACGCGACGGCCCGGCGCACCTCGCCGGTCTCCCGCGCGTACGGCAGCCGCAGGAAGTGTTCGAACGCGCCTTCCACCCCGAACCGGGGTCCCGCGGCGAGGACCACGCCGTGATTCGGGGCGGTCGCCGCGAGGGCGGTCGACACCGGCGTGGGCATCCGCACCCACAGCGACATCCCGCCCGGCCCGACCGTGTACGTCCAGTCGGGCAGGAACTCGTCGAGTGCGCCGAGCATCGCCGCCCGCCGGCGGCGCAGCTGCCCGCGCCGCCGCTCGAGCAGGTCCTCGACGTCACCGAGCAGGTGCGCCGCAGCGAGCTGTTCCATGACCGGCGTGCCGAGGTCCACGGCGGAGCGCGCCCCCACCAGACGGGTGATCAGGGACCGGTGGGCGCGGATCCAGCCCACCCGGAGACCGCCCCACAGGGACTTGCCGGTCGATCCCACCGTCACGACGGAGCGGTCCGCGCCGTACGAGGCGACGGCGGCCGGTGGTGGGGTGTCCAGCCACAGGTCCACCATCGTCTCGTCCACGACGAGCGTCATGCGGGTCTCCTCCGCGATCCGGACGAGTTCGGCCCGGCCCGGCGCGCTCATGCACAGTCCGGTGGGACTGTGGAAGTCCGGGATCAGGAACGCCATTCGCGCCGCGGTCTGCCGGGCGGCGCTGCGCAGCCCCTCCAGGTCCCAGCCGTCGTCGGCGCCACCCTCGGGCCGTACCGGCACGACGACCGGTCGCGCCCCGTGCCGCCGGATCGCCTCGAGCGCATTGGGATAGGTGGGATGGTCGACGATCACCCGGTCGCCGGCGTCGGTGAGGACGCCGAGCAGCAGGCGCAGCGCGTGCTGCGCGCCGGAGGTGATCATGATCTGATCCGCCTCGGTCGGCAGGCCGCGGTCCCGGTAGCGCCGCGCGACGACCTCCCGCAGCAACGCGAGGCCGATCGGTTCCATGCCGTGCGAGTCGAGGTAGGCGGGCACCGAACGCAGCGCGGCGGCGTAGGCCGACTCGATCTCGGCGGCGGGCGCCGGCATGGACGCGGAGCTGAGATCCACGGGCTCCGGCGCTTCCACGGCGGCCGGGGAGGCGGGCCGCGCCGGCGTGCTGCGTCGCCGCGGTGGCAGCGCGACGGTGCTGCGCGCACCCTGCCTGCTGCGCAGGTAGCCGGCCTCGCGCAGCGCCGTGTACGCGGACGTGATGGTGGTGCGGCTCAGCGCCAGGGCCGCGGCGAGTTCACGCTCGCTCGGCAGCGCCACGCCCAGCGGAACGCGACCGTCGTGCACGAGCAGGCGGATTCCGTCCGCGAGAGCCCGGTACGCCGGCCGCCGATCGGCGGTGTCCTGCCAGTTGCCGAGGTCGCGGGCCAGGGAGACGGCACCGATCGCGCGCGTGATCACCAGTCCAGTATCGCAGTCCAGTCGGCGAGGTGGTCACCTGTCCCCGGGCCAGTTCATACTGACGACGTGACCACCCTCGGCTACACCCTGTTCGACACCGCCGTCGGCACGTGCGGGCTCGTCTGGTCCGCGGCCGGCGTCGTCGGCGTGCAACTGCCCGACACCGCCCCGGAACCCACGCGTGACGAACTGCTCGGCCGGTTCCCGGCCGCGGTCGAACGGCCCGTCCCGGCGGCGGTGCAGCCCGTGATCGACGCCGTCGCCGCGCATCTCGCCGGCGCGCCCGACGACCTGCGCTGGGTTCCGGTCGACTACCGGAACGTCTCCGAATTCGACACCGCCGTCTACGAGTTCGCCCGCACGGTCGAACCCGGCGCGGTCGCGACCTACGGCGAGGTGGCCCTCCGGGTCGGCCGGCCGGGCGGCGCCCAGGCCGTCGGACAGGCGTTGGGACGCAACCCCGTTCCGGTGATCGTGCCGTGCCACCGGATCCTCGCCGCGGGCGGCGGCATCGGCGGCTTCTCCGCGCCCGGGAGCACCGTCACGAAGCGGGAGCTGCTCGCCCTCGAGCACGCCCCCGGCTTCGACGAGCCGACCCTGTTCTGACGCGGGGCCGCAGCGGGTTTCAGCCCAGGATGTCGCGACGCACGATCGTCTGGTCGCGCCCCGGGCCGACGCCGATGCACGACATCCGGGCACCCGAGAGTTCCTCGAGCCGCAGCACGTAGTTACGGGCGTTCTCCGGCAGGTCCTCGAAGGTGCGGGCCTCGGAGATGTCCTCCCACCAGCCGGGCATCTCCTCGTAGATCGGCGTGGCGTGGTGGATGTCGGTCTGTGTCATCGGCATTTCGTCGACGCGGACCCCGTCCACCTCGTAACCCACGCAGATCGGCACGGTCTCGAGGCTCGACAGGACGTCGAGCTTGGTGAGGAAGTAGTCGGTGATGCCGTTGACGCGGGTCGCGTAGCGGGCGATCACAGCGTCGAACCAGCCGCAGCGCCGGGCCCGGCCGGTGGTGACGCCCACCTCGCCGCCGGTCTTGGCCAGGTAGGCGCCGTGCTCGTCGAACAGTTCCGTCGGGAAGGGACCCGACCCCACCCGGGTGGTGTAGGCCTTGAGAATGCCGAGTACCGTGCCGATCCGGTTGGGACCGATGCCCGATCCGACCGCCGCGCCGCCGGCGGTGGGGTTCGACGAGGTCACGTACGGGTAGGTGCCGTGGTCGACGTCGAGCAGCGTGCCCTGCGATCCCTCGAGCAGCACGGTCTCGCCGGCCTCGAGGGCCTTGTTCAGGCGCAGCCGGGTGTCGGCGATGCGGTGCTTGAACCCTTCCGCCTGGCCGAGCACCTCGTCGACGACCTGCTGCGGGTCGAGGGCCTTGCGGTTGTAGATCTTCGACAGCACCTGGTTCTTGAACTCCAGGGCGGCCTCCACCTTGTGGGTGAGGATCTTCTCGTCGAGGACGTCGGCGACGCGGACACCCACGCGGGCGATCTTGTCCTGGTAGCACGGGCCGATGCCCCGGCCGGTGGTGCCGATCTTCTTGGCGCCGAGGAAGCGTTCGGTGACCTTGTCGATGGCCACGTGGTACGGCATGATCAGGTGCGCGTCGGCGCTGAGCAGCAGGTTCGTGGTGTCGACGCCGCGGTTCTCGAGTCCGGCGAGCTCGTCGAGCAGCACGCCCGGGTCCACGACCACGCCGTTGCCGATCACGTTGGTGACGCCGGGAGTGAGGATGCCGGAAGGGATCAGGTGCAGCGCGAAGTTCTCCCCGTTGGGGAGGACGACGGTGTGGCCGGCGTTGTTGCCCCCCTGGTAGCGCACCACCCACTGCACCCGGCCACCGAGCAGATCGGTGGCCTTGCCCTTGCCCTCGTCGCCCCACTGGGCGCCGATCAGGACGATTGCCGGCATTTCGCTGTCTCCTAGGGTGTCGACGTGCGGGCGCCCTCCGCCTGCAGGGTTCTGCCGTCACAGAACAGAAGCCGGGGGGACAGTCTAGCGGACCACACCTGCGGCACCGCCCCCGGCGTCCCGACTGTGACCGGCACCGACGATCCACCCGACTCACTGTGCCGCGTTCGAGCGTCCGGTCGGGAGGTGAGTCGTGACTAGAGTGAGTGGAGCATCGTCGCCCGCGAGAGGAGTGCTCTTGACCCCCGTTGTGCTCAAGTGCGGTGATGCCCCACTGCCGTTGACGCTGACGTCCCTGACCACGTTGACCGCCCCGGCACTCCCCGGCAAGGACGACTTCGAGGACGTGTTCGCGCATCTCGAGTCGGTCGAGGATCCCCGGCTCGTGGTGGTGGGTGGGGACGCCGCCTTCGCCGCGGCCCTGACCCGGATGATGCGCACGGAGCGGCTCGGCATCGAACTGGCCTACGTGCCGGAGCGGCGCACCCCGGCCGCCGAGGCGTACGGACTGCGGTTCGGATCGAAGGCCGCGACCGTCGCACTGCAGGGCGTGGCACGGCCGGTGCCGCTCATCCGCGACGATGCCGGCATCGCCCTCGTCGGGCGTGCCCTCGTCGAGGGCGAGGTGGGTGAACTCGTGGGCGAGGCGTACGTGGACGACACCCGGCTGTTCAGCGGGGTCGCCCCGGGCGTGCGGATCGAGCCGACCGTCGACATGCCGGGACTGCGGGCCGCGATCGATCGGCCGCGCTGGTTCGGCGGCTACCGGTGGGTGACCGGACGTGCCGTCCAGCTCGGCTCGCCCGGCGCCGTGCTCACCCGCGACGGGGTCGCCAATCCCCGGGCGGTCAAGCGCTCCACCTTCTACCGGCACGAGCACAAATGGAAGCTGGTGCGCTGAGCGTCTCGCTCTTGCACCACGAGAGTCGTTCCGGCCGAACACTTGTCGTCCCGGTCCACCCGACCGGTCGCCACGACACCGCGCACCACCGCACCGGGCCGGCGGCGCGCGCTCGTTCCACGACTCGCCGGCGTCACGAATTGCACCGGGCGAGCGCCTCGCCGGCGGCGCGCAGGGCGGCCCGCAACGACGACGGGGCCACGACCTCGACCCCGCCGCCGAGGCCGAGGAGCTGGTCCAGCGCCACCTCCTCGGCCTCGAGCAACAGGTCCACCCGCACCCACCCGTCCGCGTCCGGCGGTCCCGGCTCGACGTCGGCGGCGTCGGTGCCCACCACGCGGGGCAGGCGCCGCCACGCGGCCGGGTCGAGGCGGAGCGTGCAGGCGAATCTGCGCAGCGCGCGATCGAACTCCGTCGCGGACGCCGCCCAGTAGGCGGGCAGATCGAATCCGGCGGGCCGGGGCGCCGGGGCGTCGAGCACGGTGGCGGACGCGATGCGCCCGACCCGGTAGGTGCGGACGTGACCGGTGTGCGCGGCGACGAGGTACCAGACCCCGGCCTTGGCGACGAGCCCGAGCGGGTCGAGGGTGCGCGTCACTGTCCGGTCGCCGCGCCGGTAGCGGATGCGCAGGCGGCGCTGGTCGAACACGGCGGACGCGACGGCCGGCAGGTGCGTGTTGTCCCCCGGCGCGGCGAACCAGCCGGGGACGTCGACGTGGACCCGGTCGCGCCAGGCCTGGGCGGCGCTGCGCAGGGTGACCGGCATGGACCCGAGCAGCTTGCCGCGGGCCGCGTCGAGTTCCACACCGAGGTCGGCGGCGAGGGTGGGCACCCCCAGCAGCATCAGCGCGGCGCTCTCGTCGCTGGTGAGTCCGCTCAGCCGGGACTGCCACCCGTCGAGCAGGCGGATGCCGCCTCCCGGTCCGCTCTCCGTCCACACCGGGACCCCCGCGGCGGACAGGGCACCGACGTCGCGGTACACGGTGCGCACCGAGACACCGAGATCGTCCGCGAGCCGCCGCGCGGTCAGGCCCGCGCTGCCCTGCAGTCGCAGCATCATCGCGAGCAGGCGTGCCGATCGCATGACCGCAGCCTACGCAGAATCACTGACACTCGATGTCAGTGATACCGGCGCATCCTGACCTCATGAGTACATGGAAAGAGTTCTCCGAGCAGGCACCGGAGCTGGCACAGGCGATCGCGGCACGACTCCAGGCCCACAAGCATCACGTCCTGGCGACGCTGCGGCGGGACGGTTCACCGCGCGTCAGCGGGACGGAGGTGGAGATCGTCGACGGCCGGCTGGTGCTCGGGTCGATGCCCGGAGCGATGAAAGCCCGCGACCTGCAGCGCGACCCGCGCTACGCCCTGCATTCCAATCCCGGGCACCACTCGATGACGGGCGGCGACGCGAAGGTCGCCGGCCGGGCCCGGGAACTGCACGACGACGTGAAGGCGGCCGTGCTCGCCGCCTACCCGGAGGAGGTGCCGCCGGGGCCGATGCACCTGTTCGAACTCGACCTGGCCGAAGTCGTGCTCACCTCGGTCGACGAGGAACACCTGTACGTGGACCTGTGGCGTCCCGGGGCCACGGTCGAGCGTTTCGTCCGCTGACCCGGGCCGCCGCGCGGCTCGGCACGGAGAGGTTCGGCGCCCCGGGCTGTCGGGTTCAACCCGGGGCGCCTTGGCCGGCCCGCATCCGGACTACGGAACAGCCCCGATCGTTGTGCCCACTGCGACGCGCTCGAAACCTTCGGACCCGAAATCGTTCCCCGACCGCACCCGGGCGGAAGAGGTGTGGAACCCCGGCCGAACGGGTAGCCGCCCGTCGGAGCCGGCCACCCATGTGCGTGTCCGGTCGTTTGTCACGGGGAGGGTGGGACATGATTCGAGTGGCCTCGGTGCCCGCGTCGCACGTCTACGTCCGGCATCTGGCCGGACCGCACGGGGACGACAAGGTGGTGCGCCTGCCCGATCCGGTGCCCGACGACGGACGCAAGGTACCGGGCGGATGGTGGCCGCCGCTCATGCTCGAGCCCGGATGGATCGCCGCCAACCACACCGAGTTCGACGTGTTCCACATCCACTTCGGCTTCGATGCGATCGAACCGGAGGCCCTGCAGGACGTGGTCGCCGAACTCGCCGACCACGACATCCCGCTCGTGTACACCGTGCACGACCTGCGCAACCCGCACCACCCCACGCCGGGCGTCCACAACAAGCAGCTCGACGTGCTGATCCCCGCCGCCACCGAGCTGACCACCCTCACCGAGGGCGCCGCCGGACGGATCGAGGCCCTGTGGGGCCGCACCCCCACCGTCCTGCCCCACCCGCACGTCGTCGAACAGCCCTGGTTCGCGCGCGCGAACCGGTCCCCGGACGAGCCGTTCGTCGTCGGGGTGCACGCGAAGAGCCTGCGCGCCAACATGGACGTCTTCCCGGTCCTCGACACCCTTTCCCACACCGTCCGCGACCTGCCCGGCGCACAGCTGCGGATCGACGTCCACGACGAGATCTTCGACCCGGACAACCATTGGTACGCACCCGAGGCCGGAGCGAGGATCCTCGCCTTCGGAGACCGGCCGGGCGTCGACGTGCGGGTGCACAAGTACTTCTCCGACGACGAACTGTGGGAGTACCTGTCCTCGCTGTCGGTGTCCGTCCTGCCCTACCGGTTCGGCACCCATTCCGGCTGGCTCGAGGCCTGCCACGACCTCGGCACCGCGGTGATCGCCCCGAGCTGCGGGTTCTACCACCAGCAACGGCCCTGCCAGGTGTTCACCTACGACGAGCAGTCCTTCGACCCGGATTCCCTGGCCGATTCGGTGCGCGCGCTGTACCACAGCGGCCGACGGCCGCACAGCGACTGGGCACAGCGGATGTTCGAACGGCGCTTCCTGTCCCAGGCGCACCGCACGATCTACGAACGGGCCCTGTCGTGACGGGTCGCCCACTGCGTATCGCCCTCGTCGCGTCCCACCGCTTTCCCGTCGCGCAGCCCTTCGCCGGGGGACTCGAGGCCCACGTGTGGCACCTGACCCGCGCGCTCGGCGCCGACGGACACCGGGTGACCCTGTTCGCCGCCGCGGGCTCCGACGTCACGCTGCCCGCCTCGTTCCTCGAGGTCCGCACCTTCACCCCCAGCCCCGCCGCCCGCAGCGACGTGTCGATGCCGTCGGAGGCGTTCCTCGACGCCCACCACGCCTACCTGTCCCTGCTGCTGGAACTGGCCGGCCCGCTCGCGGACTCGTTCGACGTGATCCACAACCACAGCCTCCACTACCTGCCGCCGGCGATGGCCGCGACACTGCGGACCCCGATGCTGACCACCCTGCACACCCCGCCCACCCCGTGGCTCGAGTCGGCGCTGGCCGTCCCGGGCGGCGGCTCGGCGCACTACGCGGCCGTCAGCAGATACACCGCCGCGACCTGGGCGCACGCGGTCGCCGCGCCGATCACCGTCGTCCCGAACGGGGTCGACCTCGGGACATGGCCGCTCGGTCCGGGTGGGCCGTCGCTGATCTGGTTCGGACGGCTGGTCCCCGAGAAGGGTGCCCACCTGGCGATCGAGGCGGCGCGGCGGGCGGGAACGCCCCTGCGGCTGGCCGGTCCGGTCAGCGACGAGGACTACTTCACCCGGCACATCGCCCCGCAGCTGGGCGACGGCGTCACCTATCTCGGTCATCTGCCGCAGCGGGAACTCGCGGCCGCGGTCGGCCGGTCGGCCGCCACCCTGGTGACGCCGCAGTGGGACGAGCCGTACGGCCTCGTCGTGGCCGAGTCCCTGGCATGCGGAACACCTGTGGTCGCGTTCGCGCGCGGCGGCATCCCCGAGGTGCTCGACCGGCGCAGCGGCTGTCTCGTCGCCCCCGGCGACGTGGAGGCGCTGGCGGCCGCCGTGCCCGGCGCGGTCCGGTTGTCCCGGCTCGACGCCCGACGCCGCGCCGAGACGTTCTGTTCGGAACGCACCATGGTGGACTCCTACCTCGCCCTGTACCGCCGCCTGTGTGCGGCCGGTTCCGTCGTCCGGCAGTGCCCGGCATGATCGGCTACTACATCCACCACCACGGACACGGGCATCGCACCCGGGCGGCCTCGATCTGCGCCCGCACGAGCGAACCCGTGACCGCCCTGTGCTCGGCGCCGCTGGGGCGCTTCGCCGACGTCTTTGCCGACGTCGTGGAACTGCCCCGTGACGACGAGTCCGTCGCCACCGCGGACGATCCCACCGCCGGCGGGTTGCTGCACTGGGTGCCGCTGCACGATCGCGGCCTGCGCGAGCGGATGGCGGCGTTGGCGTCCTGGGTCGCCACGGCCCGGCCCCGGCTGCTGGTGGTCGACGTGTCGGTCGAGGTCGCGGTGTTCGCCCGGTTGCTGGGCGTCCCCGTCGTGGTCGTGGCCATGCCGGGCGAGCGCACCGACACCCCGCACGGGCTGGGTTACCGCGCGGCCGAGCACATCGTCGCGCCGTGGCCGCGGGAGGTGTACGAGCCGGCGTACCTGCGTCCGTACGCGGACAAGACCACCTATGTCGGCGGCATCAGCCGGTTCGACGGCCGGCCCGTCGCGTGCCCCGGCCCCGGCGACCGACCGCGGGTCCTGGTGCTGAGCGGCAGCGGCGGCTCGTCCCTGTCGGCCGAGCGCCTGCACGAGCTGGCCGAGCGTCACCCCGGCTACGCATGGGACGGCGCCGGTGTGCCGGGCGGTCCGTGGGTGGACGATCCGTGGCCCGCCCTGAGCAGGGCCGACGTCGTCGTCGGGCACGCCGGGCAGAACTCCGTCGCCGACATCGCCGCGGCACGGCGGCCGGCGATCGTCGTCGCCGAGCCCCGGCCGTACGACGAGCAGTGCGCTACCGCCGACGCGCTGGGCCGAGCCGGGCTGGCGGTGACCCTGCCGGCGTGGCCGCATCCGGACGACTGGCCGAAGCTGCTGCGCCGGGCCCTGCGGCTCGATCCCGCGCAGTGGTCCCGGTGGCGCACCGAGGGGGCTGCCGGCCGCGCCGCCGCGGTGCTCGACGAGGTCGCCGCGAAGGTGGCACCACGATGAAGACGACCGTGATCACTCTCGTCGCCGGTCGGCACGCGCACCTGCGGCTGCAGCTGCGCGGCCTGGCGCGCAGCGCACGGACCCCGGACGATCACGTGGTGGTGTCGATGGGCGACCCGGCCGTCGCGCCGCTGATCGAAGCGGAGGGGTACCCCGCCCATACGGTGACCCTGTCCGCGGCCGGACCGTTGTCACCGTCCGCGGGCGGACCGTTGTCACTGTCCGCGGGCGGACCGTTGTCACCGTCCGCGGGCGGACCGTTGTCACCGCCTGCGGGCGGACCGTTGTCACCGTCCGCGGGCGGACCGTTGTCACCGCCTGCGGGCGGACCGCTGCCACTGTCCACCGCGCGCAATCTGGGCGCCGAGTGTGCCTTGGCGCGCGGCGCCGAGCTGCTGGTCTTCCTCGATGTCGACTGCATCCCCTCGGTGGGTCTCCTCGGGTTGTACGAGCGGGCCGCGAGCGATCCGCAGCACGGCAGCGCCCTGCTGTGCGGTCCGGTGACCTATCTGCCGCCGCCGGGGCCGGAGGGATACGACCCGGCCCGTCTCGAGCGGAGCGTGAACCCGCACCCGGCACGGCCGAGTCCTCCGGCCGGCGCGATCCACACCGGTGACGAGTACGACCTGTTCTGGTCGCTGTCGTTCGCGACGACCCGCGAGACGTGGACGGCCGTCGGGGGCTTCTGCACCGACTACGTCGGGTACGGCGGCGAGGACACCGATTTCGCCCAGCGCGCCGCGCGGGCGGGCGTGGGGTTGCGCTGGATCGGCGGCGCCCATGCCTTCCATCAGCACCATCCGGTCTCCGACCCGCCGGTCGAGCATCTGCACGAGATCCTCCACAACGCCGCCGTCTTCCACCGGCGCTGGGGGCGCTGGCCGATGACGGGGTGGCTCACCCGATTCGCAGAGGCGGGTCTGGCCCGGTACGACACGGTCGCGGACCGGTGGGTCGCCACCGGGACGCATGCGGGCAGCGGGGGATGTTTGGAAACGGACGGGCGGGGCAACTCGGTCGGGACGTGAACGTCCCCTGTCTCGACCGAACGGAGCATCGCAGTGTTCGAGAAGAATCCGCCGGTTCCCGGCTCACCTGCCGGTTTCGAGGTTCCGGTCGAGGAACCCACGACCCCGACGGACCCGCCTCCGGCCAAGCCCGACCAGCGTGAGCCCGTCCCGGTCACTGCCACCGGCACACCCGAAGACCTGCCCGACGGTGCACGCGGCCCCCAGGGCCGCTTCCTCACCACCGCGCAGGGCGCACGGCTGACCGACACCGACCATTCCCTCAAGGCGGGTCGCCGCGGTCCGACACTCTTGCAGGACCACCACTTCCGCGAGAAGATCACCCATTTCGATCACGAGCGCATTCCCGAGCGGGCGGTGCACGCCCGAGGTGCCGCGGCGCACGGCGTCTTCCGGGCCAACGGCGCCGCCTCGAAGATCACCCGCGCCGGATTCCTGCAGAAGGGCAGCGAGACGCGTGTCTTCGTCCGCTTCTCGACGGTGCTCGGTTCGCGTGGTTCCGCCGACACCGTCCGTGACACCCGCGGATTCGCGACGAAGTTCTACACCGACGAGGGAACGTTCGACCTGGTGGGGAACAACATTCCGGTGTTCTTCATCCAGGACGCGATCAAGTTCCCGGACATCGTCCATGCCGCCAAGCCCCACCCGGACCGCGAGATCCCGCAGGCCCAGAGCGCGCACGACACGTTCTGGGACTTCGTCTCGCTGCACACCGAGGCCACCGCGCACACCCTGTGGAACATGTCGGACCGGGGCATTCCGCGCTCCTACCGGATGATGGAGGGGTTCGGCGTCCACACCTTCCGTCTCGTCAACGCCGACGGCGAGACGTCGCTGGTGAAGTTCCACTGGAAGCCGCGCCTGGGCGTGCACTCGCTGGTGTGGGAGGAGGCGCAGCTGCTCGGCGGCATCGACCCGGACTTCCACCGTCGCGACCTCGCCGACGCCATCGAATCCGGTGCCTACCCCGAATGGGATCTGGGCGTGCAGGTCTTCCCCGACACCCCGGAGCAGACCTTCGAGGGCATCGACCTTCTCGACCCCACCAAGATCGTCCCCGAGGAGCTCGCCCCGGTGCAGGTGATCGGGACGATGCAGCTCAACGCCAACCCGACGAACTTCTTCGCCGAGACCGAGCAGGTCGCCTTCCATCCCGGCCACCTCGTCCCCGGCATCGACGTCACCGACGATCCGCTGCTCCAGGGCCGGCTGTTCTCCTACCTGGACACCCAGCTCAGCCGGCTCGGCGGACCGAACTTCGGCCAGTTGCCGATCAACCGGCCGCACGCCCCCGTCAACGACATGCTGCGCGACGGCATGCACCAGACCGGCGTCCATCCGGGTGCGGCCCCCTACCGGCCCAACACGCTCGGCGCGGGGTGCCCGTTCCTCGCGGGTGTCGAGGACGCCGCGTTCATCGACGTGCCGGCGCCCATCGCCGCGGGCGTCAAGGAACGCGAGGCGCCGAGCACGTTCGACGATCACTTCTCGCAGGCCCGGCTGTTCTACCGGAGCCTGTCGGAGATCGAGAAGAAGCACGTGGCGAACGCGTACACGTTCGAGCTCGGGAAGTGCTTCGAACAGGCGATCAAGGAACGGCAGCTGCAGGTGCTCGCGAACATCGACGCCGGGCTGTGCGCCACCGTCGCGGCGGGTCTCGGCCTGCCGGCACCGGAGCCGACGGTCTCGACGGACGGTGAGCCGCTGCACAGCGAGGCCCTGTCCCAGGTCGGTGCGACGTGGCCGGTCGAGGGACGGATGATCGGCATCGTCGCGGACGACAGCGCCGACGTCGCCGAGGTCGCCAAGGCCGTGGCGGCGGTGGCCGCGGCGAAGGCCGTGCCGCTGGTGATCGGCCCGCACGGCGGCAAGCTCGACGGCGGCCGCAAGGAGGTGCCGATCTCGCGCACCTTCGACACGGCGCGGTCCGTCGAGTACGACGCCCTGCTGCTCGCCAGTGCCCCGGCCGATCCGCGGGTACGCATCCTGGTCGACGAGACGTTCCGGCACTGCAAGGCGATCGGCACGTGGGGCACGGGCACCGAAGCGCTCGAGCACGCAGCCGTCCACCCCGAGGCTCCCGGAGTGGTCACCGCCGACGACCCGGAAGCCGTGGTGACCGGCATCGTCGAACTGCTCGGCGCCCACCGCGTGTGGGAGCGGTCCCAGGCCTGACCCGACCCCCTGCTGCCGCAGTGACGGCAGCGGGGGGACGGTGGGGTGGGGGTGGTGGCCGAATGTCACATCGCGTCGATCGAATCGACCGAATGTGACATTCGGCCACCCGCACCCGCACCCGCACCCGCACCCCCACAGGTCCGTCAGGAGAAGGGCTTGCCGCCGGTGACGGCGATGACCTCGCCGGTGATGTAACTCGACTCCTGCGAGGCGAGGAAGACGTAGGCCGGGGCCAGTTCGGCGGGCTGCCCGGGCCGGCCGAGCGGGACGTCGTCACCGAAGGACTCGAACTTCTCCCGCGGCATGGTGGCCGGGATCAACGGTGTCCAGATCGGTCCCGGGGCAACAGCATTGACGCGGATGCCCCGCTTCGCGACATCCGACGCCAGGCCCTTGGTGAAGTCGACGATGCCGGCCTTGGTCGTGGCGTAGTCGAGCAGTTCCGGTGACGGGCTCGTCCCCTGGATCGACGACGTGTTGATGATCGTCGAGCCCGGTTCCATCACTTCGATCGCGAACTTGCACAGCCAGAACAACGCGTACAGGTTCGTCTTCAGCACCCGGTCGAACTGCTCGGTGGTGATGTCGGCGATCCCGTTCATCTGCACCATCTGGTACGCCGCGTTGTTCACCAGGATGTCCAGGCCCCCGAGTTCACGCACGGCCGTGTCGATCAGATGCCTGCAGTGTTCCTCGGAGCGGATGTCGCCCGGCACCGCGACGGCGCGCCGACCCGCCTCCTCGACCCACCGCACGGTTTCGCGGGCGTCGTCCTCCTCGGACTCCAGATAGCTGAGTACGACGTCGGCCCCCTCGCGGGCGAACGCGATCGCCACGGCCCGTCCGATCCCGGAGTCGGCGCCGGTGATCAGCGCCCGTCGGCCCTCGAGCCTGCCGCTGCCGCGATAGGTCTGCTCGCCGTGGTCGGGTGCCGACACCATGTCGGACGTCAGGCCCGGGTACTCGAGTTCGGGTTGCTTCTCACGATCCGGGGCCGGGTACTGCTCGACCGGATTTCGGGGCCGGTGCTGGTCGGTCATGGGTCCTCCCTCAGAGGGTCGGGGGCGAGTGCCGGGCGGTCCCGGGACCGCCCGGTCCGCACGGTGCATACCCGGACCCAGGAGTGGGTACACGGACCCCACGGGCGGTGAACCTCAGCGTTCTCCCGACCCGACCTCTGGAAAGGATGGGGCTGTGACGGAACACGAGAGTGAGTTTCGGAGAAGTGACGCGACCCGCGCGGGTGCCGATCCGGTGCACAGCAGGCAGGTCCACGACCGGGACCTGACGAACGACAGCGACTTCCCGGCCGACGACGCCCGCACGATGCGCAGCCACGCCGGTGAGGCCCTGACCGACTCCCGGGGCTGGCCCGGCTACTTCTTCCTGGGCCTCGGGCTGCTGCTGCTCGGCCTGACTCTGGTGGCTGCCGGCTACGGCTTCGAGGGTTGGGCCTGGATCGCCGGTCCCGCGTGCATCGTGTCCTTCGGGATCGGTGCCGTGCTGGTCCTGCTCGAGCGCAAGCGGGTCCGCGACATCGAAGGAACGAGCCTGCGCGAACCGCGCGGTCACTGAGCGGTGCGCCCTTCTGGAGGTCAGGGCAGCCCGAAGGACACACCGCTGTAGGCTCCCTCGCGTGAATCCACGCCCGCCGACGCCCACGCAGCTGCGCGGCGCGTTCGTGGGCTCGACCTCCGCCGCGGTGTCCGTCGCGGCCCACGGCCTCGCCGGCGGTGAGATTCCGTCCCAGGCGTCGGTGGTGCTGATGGTCGCCGCCTGTGCCGCGTTCGGTGCCGCGCTGTCCGCACTCCGGTCACACCGGCCGCTGACCGCACTGGTGCTCGCCCTGACCGCGGGCCAGGCGATCGGTCACACCGTCCTGACCCTCACCGCCGAGCACGCCCACGGCCTCGGGCTCTCGCCCGCGATGCTCGGCGCCCACGCCGCCGCCCTCGTCGTCTCCGCAGCCCTGATCCGGGCGGCCGAGCAGGGGTGCGTCGCGGCACTCGGCGTCTTGCGGCACATCGTTGCCGCGATACTGACCCTGCCCCCGGCGCATGCGCCGCTGTGGGTGGCCACACCTTCGCACCGGGCACGTCTCGTGCTGCGGGTGCTCGTTTCCGCGCAGGCCGGCACCCGGGGTCCGCCCCGCACCGCCTGACCCGATCCTGTTCCGCCGCGCCCGTACCCCGCGGCGGCTTTCCCACGTGTGACGACGCTGTCGTCACCGACGATCGAAACGAGCATTCGCATGTCCACGACCGACCTCGGGACGGATCGTTCCGTCCCGCCCCCGACCGGCCGAGCCGGCACCTCCTCCCTGCGACCACTCGTGCAGCGGCTGCACTTCTACGCCGGCATCCTCGTCGCCCCGTTCATCCTGATCGCCGCGGTCAGCGGCGGCCTCTACGCACTCGCGCCGACGATCGAGCAAATCGTCTATCGCGATCAGCTGCACACCGACGCCACCGGTCCCGCCGTGCCGGTGGCCGAGCAGATCCGGGTGGCCACCGGCCAGCGGCCCGATCTCACCGTCACCGCGGTGCGGCCGGCCGCGGCGCCCGGCGAGACCACCCGGGTCCTGTTCGCCGATCCGAGCCTCGGCGAGTCGCAGCGGCTCGCGGTCTTCGTCGACCCGGTCACCGCGCGGCCGCTCGGTGAGCTGGCCGTCTACGGCAGCAGCAGTGCCCTGCCGGTGCGGGCCTGGATCTCGCAACTGCACCGTCACCTGCATCTCGGCGAGCCGGGCCGCCTCTACAGCGAGCTGGCCGCGTCCTGGATGTGGGTGATCGCGCTCGGCGGCGTGTATCTGTGGGTGCGCCGGTTCCGGACGTTGCGGGCCCGCGGCGCCGAGGCGCGTCTGCTCACCGTCGACCGTGCCGCCACCGGCCGGTCCCGCACCGTCGGCTGGCACGGTGTGGTGGGGGTGTGGATCGCGGTCGGCCTGGTGTTCCTGTCCGCGACCGGTCTGACCTGGTCCCGGTTCGCCGGCGACAACATCGCCGAGCTGCGGGCGGCCCTGGACTGGAAGACGCCCGCCGTCGACGCGACCCTGACGGGGAGCACCGCCGCACCCGCGACGGGCCACGAGGGGCACGGTGGCCACGGCGGGCACGGCGCCGACCCGGCGCTGCTCGACACGAACATCGCCCGCATCGACTCGGTGCTGGACGCGGCGGCCACCGCGGGACTGACCGGGGTCGTCGAGGCCTCGATCCCGGCGCAGGCCGGTACCGCCTTCACCGTCGCCGAGACCCGCCAGCCGTGGGTGTACGGCATCGACTCGGTCGCCGTCGACGGCGCGACCGGCGGGGTCGTCGACGTGCTGCGGTTCGCGGACTGGCCGCTCGCCGCACAGCTGACGTGGTGGTCGATCACCCTGCACATGGGCATCATGTTCGGGCTGATCACGCAGGTCGCGCTGGCGCTGCTGGCGGTGGCGTTGGTCACGGTGGTGGTGCGCGGTTACCTGCTGTGGTGGCGGCGACGACCCACCCGTGGCTCGGCGTGGTCCGTCGGCCGGGCCCCGTCCCGGGGTGCGCTGCGTCGTATCGGCGCAGTTCCGGCGGTCGCGATCGGTATCGCCGCCGCGGTGGTGGGGTGGTTCGCCCCGGTGCTCGGGCTCAGCCTGCTGGCGTTCCTCCTCGTCGACACCGCCGTCGGGTGGCGTAGCCGGGGACGCGCATAATGAACCCTCGTGTGCCTATCGACGAGGAGTGCCGGTGAGCGACGATCTGTCCGCATACCGTAAGGAGTTCGCCCGCATCGAGCGGAAGATCGCCGGGGAGTTCGACGCCGGTCGGCGACACCGCGTCCTCGTCGCCTGCATCGTCGCGGTGGTACTGGGTCTGCTTCTGCCGCAATCGGATACCGAGTGGTCGTGGACGGTGCTCGGCACGTGGTTCGGGCACGAGGCCACGACGACCGTGCCGATGCGGGTCTTCGTGACCCTCGCTGTGGTGTTCGGCGTGGTGTCGTCCACCGCGGCGCTGTGCACGCACCGCTGGCGGCTCGCGTCGGCGTCGATGCTCGGTTCCGGCCTGGCGTCCCTGTTCGGGCTGCTCGGCTACTGGTCGCAGAACGGCATGCCGGTGGAGACTCCGCACGCCCCCGGCGCGGGAATGGTGCTCGCCTGGCTCGGCATGGTGGCGCTGACCTCGCAGTGGCTGCCCGTCGTGCTCAGCCGCTCCCCCACCGACCGGCGGCCGCAGCCGGTGACCACGCCGGTGCTCTGAGGCCGATGCTCTGGCGCCGGGGCATCCGCGCACCGCGCGGATGTCCCGGCGTTCCACTGCGCGGCAGGCCGGCCGCGGCGTACATTTCGCCGGTGAAGCGGCCCGACGCGGCTGCCCCACGAAGGGAGTTGCCGTGCCGACCGCCGTACTCGCCGTCGTCGCTCTCGTCGGCGCATTCCTGCAGTCCCGCCACCGCCGCGGCACCGCCCGCATTGACACCTACCTCGTGTGGTGGCTCGTGGCGGCAGTCGGCGTCGCCTCGGTGATCGGGGCCGCGTTCCACGTCTTCGACGGTCCCGCAACCGCCGAGATGATCGGATACACCCGCGGCGACGGAGGTTTCCAGTTCGAGAACGCCATGGGTGATCTCGCGATCGGCGTGGCGGGCATCCTGTGCTACCGCTTCCGCGGCGGGTTCTGGCTCGCGACGATCGTCGTCACGACAGTCCAGTACTTCGGCGACGCCGCCGGTCATCTGTACTTCTGGCTCGCGAAGGACAACACCGAGCCGGGCAACGTCGGCTTCCCGCTGTGGTTCGACATCATCCTGCCGATCGTGGCGTGGGCCCTGTACGCGGCGTCGTACCGGCGGGGCGGCGACGCCGTTCCCCTCACCCGGTCAGGAGCCGGCGCCGACACCGCCCGCGCGACGTAGCAGGTAGGTGTCCATCACCCAGCCGCGCGCCGCCTTCGCGCGGGCGCGGGCCCGCTCGATCTCCGGCAGCACCCGGTGCAGCGGACCCGCGACGAGTTCCTCGTCGGACGTGCCGAGGTCGGCGCCCCACCAGATGTGCCAGTCGCCCTCGAGCCGGGCGCATTCGAGCGCGCCGTCGAGCATCACCACGAGGTTGTCGCCCCCGGCGGCGACCTCGTGCGCGAGGCACCGGCCCGTCGTGATCGTGATCGGGCCGCCGATCCGGTTGAGCACCAACCGGTGCCGCGCCGCGAGCAGCGACACGGCACTCACCCCCGGGACCACGTCGTAGTCGACGTCGAGCACGCCCCGGTCACGTATACGTTCGACGACGCGAATGGTGCTGTCGTACAGGCTCGGATCGCCCCACACGAGGAATCCGGTGGTCTCGTGCGGCGCGACCTGCTCGCGCAGCACCGACTCGTAGGCGGCGGCGCGGGCCGCGTGCCAGTCCCGCACCTCGGTGCCGTAGGCGGACGGGGTCCGGTCGCGCGGCGGGTCCGGCACCGTGATCACCCGGTAGTCGCCGGTGACGTGCCGGCGACAGATCTCCTCCCGCACGGCGACGAGATCGTCGACGCCGCGCTGCTTGTCGGCGACGAGGAACACGTCCACCTCGTTCAGCGCCCGGACCGCGGCCACGGTGAGGTCGTCGGGACCACCCGGCCCGATCCCGATCAGCCGCAGCCGCCTCCTCATCCGCGATCCTCGAGGTCGCCCTCCACGTCGAGGTAGGCCTGCTGCAGTTCCGCGAGCGTCGCCGGATCCGGCTCGGCCCACAGCCCTCGGTCGGCGGCCTCGGAGAGCCGTTCGACGATGCCGCGCAGCGCCCACGGGTTGGCCTCGCGCAGGAACTGCTGGTTCTCCGGGTCGAGCGCGTAGGTGCGGGCGAGGGTTTCGTACATCCAGTCGGCGACGACGCCCGCGGTGGCGTCGTAACCGAACAGGTAGTCCACGGTCGCGGCGAGCTCGAACGCCCCCTTGTAACCGTGCCGGCGCATCGCGGCGAGCCAGCGCGGATTGACCACCCGGGCCCGGAACACGCGGGCGGTCTCCTCCGCCAGCGAGCGGGTGCGGACCTGGTCGGGGGTGGTGGAATCGCCGATGTACGCCTTCGGGTCCGCGCCGGTGAGCGCGCGTACGGTGGCGACCATGCCGCCGTGGTACTGGAAGTAGTCGTCCGAGTCGGCGATGTCGTGCTCGCGGGTGTCGGTGTTCTTCGCCGCCACCGCGATCCGCCGGTAGTTGGCACGCATGTCGTCCGCGGCCGGGACACCGTGCAGGTGCCGCCCGTACGCGAAGCCGCCCCACGCGGTGTACACCTCGGCGAGATCGGCGTCGCTGCGCCAGTTCCCGGAGTCGATGAGCGGCAGGATGCCGGCACCGTAGGAGCCGGGCCGGGAACCGAAGATGCGCCGGACCGCGCGCTCGGGGTCGCTGTGCTCGGCCTCGTCGCGGCGGGCGTGCGCGCGCACGAAGTTCAGATCGTCGGGTTCGTCGAGGGCGGCGACGGTGCGGATCGCGTCGTCGAGCATCGCGACGACGTGCGGGAAGGCGTCGCGGAAGAACCCGGAGATGCGGACGGTGACGTCGATGCGGGGCCGGCCGAGTTCGTCGAGGGGGATCACGGTCAGCTCGCGCACCCGCCGGGACTCGGCGTCCCATTCGGGGCGCACGCCGATCAGGGCGAGCACCTCGGCGATGTCGTCGCCGGAGGTGCGCATCGCGGAGGTTCCCCACACCGACAGACCCACCGACGGCGGGTAGTCGCCGGTGTCCGCGCGGTACCGGTCGAGCAGGTTGTTCGCCAGGGCCACGCCGGTGTCGTAGGCCAGCCGGCTCGGCACTGCCTTCGGGTCGACGGTGTAGAAGTTGCGACCGGTGGGCAGCACGTTGACCAGGCCGCGCAGCGGCGACCCGGACGGACCGGCGGGGACGTAACCGCCGTCGAGGGCGTGCAGCACCGCGTCGAGTTCGTCGGTGGTGCGGGCCAGGCGCGGCACGACCTGCTCGGCGGCGAAGGCGAGCACCCGCTCGACCTCCGGATCCTGCTGTCCCAGAATCTGTTCGACGACAGTGCCAGCGCACTCGACGCGCCAGCCGGCGTCCTCCATGCCCTGCACCAGGGCCCGGGCCTGGGACTCGACCGCGTCGGTCTCGGTGAGCGGCGCATCCGGCTTCAGACCGAGCGCGGTGCGCAGCCCGGGCACCGCGTGCGCCTTGCCGCCCCACACCTGCGCGGCCCGCAGCACCGACAGCACCAGGTTCACGCGGGCCTCCCCGACGGGCGCCGTGCCGAGCACGTGCAGGCCGTCGCGGATCTGCGCGTCCTTGACCTCGCACAGCCAGCCGTCGACGTGCAGCAGGAAGTCGTCGAATTCGGCGTCGTGCGGGCGGTCGTCGAGACCGAGGTCGTGGTCGAGCTTCGCGGCCTGGATCAGCGTCCAGATCTGGGCGCGGATCGCGGGCAGCTTGGCCGGGTCCATCGAGGCGATGTTGGAGTACTCGTCGAGCAGCTGCTCGAGCCGGGCGATGTCGCCGTACGACTCGGCCCGCGCCATCGGCGGGATCAGGTGGTCGACGATGGTGGCGTGGGCGCGTCGTTTCGCCTGGGCGCCCTCCCCCGGATCGTTGACCAGGAATGGGTAGATCAGCGGCAGGTTGCCGACGGCGGCGTCGGTCGCGCAGGCCGCCGACAGGCCGGCGTTCTTACCGGGCAGCCATTCCATCGAGCCGTGCTTGCCCAGGTGGACGACGGCGTCGGCCCCGAAGCCGTTCTCCACCCACCGGTACGCGGCGAGGTAGTGGTGCGACGGTGCCATGTCCGGATCGTGGTAGATCGCCACCGGGTTCTCGCCGAACCCGCGGGGCGGCTGGATCATCAGCACCACGTTGCCGGCCTGCAGGGTGGCGAGCACGATCTCGCCGTCCGGGTCGGCACTGCGGTCGACGAACAGTTCGCCCGGGGCCTCGCCCCACGCCTCGGTCATCGCGCCGGTCAGCTCGGCCGGCAGGTCCGCCGTCCACTCGCGGTAGCGCGCCGCGCTCACCCGCACCGGGTTGCCCGCCATCTGCTCGGCGCTGAGCCACTCCTCGTCCTGGCCACCCGCGGCGATCAGGGCGTGGATGAGCGCGTTGCCCGCCTCGGCGTCGTCCTCGGTGTCGAGGCCGGGAAATCCGTCGCCGAGGTCGTAGCCGCCCTTGCGCAGCGCGCGCAGCAGCCGGATCGCGGAGACGGGGGTGTCCAGGCCGACGGCGTTGCCGACGCGGGAGTGCTTCGTCGGATACGCCGAGAGCATGATCGCCAGCCGCCGCCGGGCCGGTGGGATTCGTCGCAGGCGGGCGTGCGCGACGGCGATCCCGGCGACGCGACGGCACCTTTCGGGGTCGGTGACGTAGCGCGGTAGGCCGTCGGCGCCGAATTCCTTGAACGAGAACGGCACCGTGATGATGCGGCCGTCGAATTCGGGGACGGCGATCTGCGTCGCGGAATCGAGTGGGGAGACACCCTCGTCGGATTCGGCCCACGCGTCGCGTCCCCAGGTCAGGCACAGCGCCTGCAGGATCGGAACATCGAGGGCGGCAAGCGCTCCGACGTCCCAGGCATCGTCGTCGCCGCCGGCGGAGACGGTGGCCGGGCGGGTACCGCCGGCGGCGAGGACGGTGACGATCAGGGCGTCGAGGGTGCCGAGTTCGGCGAGCAGATCTGCGGGGGCCCCGCGCAGGGTGGAGCAGAAGATCGGCACGGCCACGGCGCGGCCGGTGGCGTCGACCGCCTGCGCGAGATCACGGACGAAGCGGGTGTTTCCGCTGGTCTCGTGGGCGCGGTAGTACAGGATGCCCACCCTCGGCAGGGCGGGATCGGCCGCGGCGGGCGCGTGGCTGCCCCACTCGGGCAGCGCGGCCGGCGGATCGAAGCCCTCGCCGGTGAGCAGGACGGTGTCGGACAGGAAGGCGTGCAGCTGGGCCAGGTTGGCCGGTCCACCCTGCGCCAGGTAGGCGTGGGCTTCGGTGGCGATGCCGACGGGGACCGTGGAGTGGCTCATCAGCTCGGCGTCGGGCAGCTGCTCGCCGCCGAGCACGACGACGGGTGCGCCGTGCGCCAGGACCGCGTCGATGCCGTGCTGCCAGGACCGCACCGAGCCGAGGATGCGGACGATCACCAGGTCGGCGCCGTCGAGCAGGCGCGGCAGCTCGGTGCCGACGTCGAGGCGCGACGGATTGCCCAGCGCGTACTCGGCGTCGGAGCTCAGCGCCGACAGCAGGTCGGTGTCGGACGTGGACAGCAGCGCGAGCCGCGTCACGGCCGGGTCCTGCGCAGTTCGATTCCGCGCAGCACGAATTCGGTCATGTTCAGTCTCCAAACCCTCGTGGACTTCCCGTGCCGTGGCCGGTCTCCTGGCTGACGGATCGTCGCTGCTGCGCCGACCTTCCCGGACGTGCGTCCAGTGGTCTCCGGACCGGCGGACCGGTCCGGACGAGGGCGAGCAACTACCCGCTCACAGTGGCGAGGGCCGCGCCGGTCTCACACCGGCTTCCCGAGCACCACGGCAGGTGGAGCGTAGCGCACGTGTGCAACCATGTGCCCCCATGGTCGACCTTCCCCCGGCGCCGGCCCAGGATCGGTGTCCCGGTCTGCTGCGCCCCCACCTCGCCGCCGACGGCGCGCTGGTGCGGCTGCGCGCGTCCGGCGGCCGGCTCCCGGACGGCGGCCTGCAGGCGCTGTCGGATGCGTCGGTCGCCTTCGCGGACGGCGACGTGCACCTCACCTCACGCGGAAACCTGCAGCTCAGGGGCGTCGCAGTGGACGAGTGCGGCGGGGTGCCCGCCGGCCTCGTCGAGGCGGTGACCGCGGCCGGGTTCCTGCCGGCGCCGTCGCACGAACGGGTCCGCAACATCGTCGCCTCGCCGCTGTCCGGGATCACCGGCGGCCGCGTCGACATCCGCCCGCTGATCGGCGCGCTCGACGCCGCCCTGTGCGCCGAGCCCACCCTCGCGCAGCTGCCGGGGCGGTTCCTGTTCGGGCTCGACGACGGCCGCGGCGACGTCACCACCCTGCGCTGCGACCTCGCCGCGGTGGCCGTCGAACCCGGACTGTTCCGCGTCACGATCGGCCGGCGCTCCGGCCCGGTGGTGCCGGCCGGGCGGGTCGTCGGGACCCTGGTCGACCTCGCACAACGGTTCGCGGCGATCCGCGACACCAGCTGGCACGTGCACCGACTGCCGGAGGCCGGCGCCGAACTCGGCGGTGGTGCCCCGCTGCCGCCGCCCGCGCAGTACACCGTGCCGTACGGCCCCCTGCCCGGAGCGGTCTCGGCCCTGGTCCCGCTGGGCATCCTCGCCCCCGCGATGGTGGCGGCGCTGCCCACACGGGACGTGATCGTCACCCCGTGGCGCGGCCTGGTCCTGCCCGGCGAGCACGATCCGCAGCCGCTGCGCGACGCCGGGTTCGTCCTCGACGGCACGTCGCCGTGGACCCGCACCACCGCATGCACCGGCGCGCCGCGGTGTAGCCTCGCCGAGGGCGACACCCGTGCCACGGCCCGTCGCACCGTCGCCGATACGCCGCCACCGGGCCACCTGCACGTCGTGGGGTGCGAACGATCCTGCGGCGCACCGAATTTCCCCCACACGCTTCTGCTCGCGAGGAACCCGGCATGACCCTGTCCCCCCCACCCCGGCGCTACGACTACGTCACCGACGGCGCCGACATCTACGTCCGGTCGTTCGCGACGATCCGCGCCGAAGCCGACCTGTCCGCGATCCCGGCGGACGCCGAGAAGGTCGCGGTGCGCATGGTGCACGCCTGCGGGCAGACCGACCTGACCCGCGACCTCGCGATCCACCCGGACCTGGTGTCCGCGGCGCGCAGGGCGCTGCGCTCCGGCGCGCCGATCCTCACCGACGCGCACATGGTCGCGTCCGGGGTGACCCGCACCCGGCTGCCGGCGGACAACGAGGTGCTGTGCTTCCTGCGCGACCCGCAGGTACCCGATCTCGCGTCGGCGTGGGGCACCACCCGCTCGGCCGCGGCGGTGTCGCTGTGGGAGGACCGCCTCGACGGCGCCGTCGTCGCGATCGGCAACGCACCCACCGCGCTGTTCCACCTGCTCGAGCTCATCGACGCCGGCGGCCCCCGGCCCGCCGCGATCGTCGGGGTGCCGGTCGGGTTCATCGGCGCCGCCGAATCCAAGGAGGCGCTCGCCGCGCATCCGCTGCAGATCCCGTACCTGGTCGTGCGGGGACGGCGCGGCGGCTCGGCGATGGCGTCGTCCGCGATCAATGCCCTGGCCCAGGAGGCGGAGTGAACGACACCGGACGGTTCTACGGCGTGGGCCTCGGCCCCGGCGATCCCGAGCTGATCACCCGCAAGGCGGCCCGGCTGATCGAGCAGGCCGACGTGATCGCCTACCACTCGGGCACTCACGGCCGGTCCATCGCGAGGGGCATCGCGGCCGAACTGATCCGGGAGGGGGTGCACGAGGAGGCGCTGATCTACCCGGTCACCACCGGCACCACCGACCACCCCGGCGGCTACGACGGGGCCATCGCCGACTTCTACGACGAGTGCGCGGCGCGCCTGGCCGTGCACCTCGACGCCGGCCGCACCGTCGTCGTGCTGTGCGAGGGCGACCCGCTGTTCTACGGCTCCTACATGTACCTGCACGACCGCCTCGCGAACCGCTATGCGACCGAGGTGGTTCCGGGCGTGACGTCGGTGTCCGCGGCCGCGGCGGCCGCGGCGGAACCGCTGGTGCGGCGCACCGACGTGCTCACCGTGCTGCCCGGCACGCTGCCCGAGCCGGAACTGGCGCGCCGTCTCGCCGACACCGACGGCGCCGCGATCATGAAGCTGGGCCGCACCTTCCCCGCGGTCCGCTCCGCGCTCGCCCAGGCGGGCCGGCTCGACGACGCGGTCTATGTCGAGCGCGCGTCGATGGGCGGGCAGCGCATCGTCCCCGTCGCCGACGTCGACGCCGATGCGGTGCCGTACTTCTCGGTGATCCTCACCCCCGGCGACCGCGCACCGCGCAACCGGGACATCACCGACCGGTCCCGGCCCGTCGTCGCCGAGGTTCCGGACACGGTCGCTACCCATGAGCTGCTCGTCGTCGGTCTCGGGCCCGCCGACGAGAAGTGGCTCACCCCCGAGGCCGCCGCCGCGCTGGCGTCCGCCGACCACATCGTCGGGTACGGACCCTACGTAGACCGCGTGCCGGTCCGGCCGGGACAGCAGCGGCACGCCAGCGGCAACACCGTCGAGGTGGACCGGGCCCGCTTCGCCCTCGAGCTGGCGCTGTCCGGCGAACGGGTGGCCGTCGTCTCGGGCGGCGACGCCGGAGTGTTCGGGATGGCCTCGGCGGTGTTCGAGGCCGCACAGGATCCGCGCTTCGCCGAGATCCCGGTGCGGGTGCTGCCCGGCGTGTCGGCGATCCAGGCCGTCGCCGCGCGGGCGGGCGCCCCGATCGGCGGCGACTTCGCGGTGCTGAGCCTGTCGGACCGGCTCAAGCCGTGGGAGGTGATCGAGCAGCGGCTCACGGCCGTCGCGCAGGCCGACCTGGTGCTGGGCATCTACAACCCGGCGTCGCGGTCGCGGACCACGCAGGTCGCGCAGGCGCGGGCCGTGCTGCTGCGGCACCGCCCCGCCGACACCGTCGTGGTGATCGGCCGCGACGTCGGCCGCCCCGGCGAGTCGCTCGAGGTGACCACCCTCGAGAAGCTCGACCCGGACGCGATCGACATGAAGTGCCTGATCGTCGTGGGCTCGTCCGGCACCGCCGTCACCGCGACCGGCGCGGTGTGGACGTCGCGCTCGGTGCGGCCCTGAACATTCGCAGGGATCCGCGCACGTCACGGCATGCGCGGATCCCGATTCAGCGCGTGAAGCCGCTGCGGTCCCGCGCCGGGTCGTACAGATGCGAGCACGCGACGTCCGCCGACCGCACGCCCAGAGCCCGTCCGACGACGATCACCGCGGTGTGCCGCAGTCCCGCCGCCTCGACCTGGTCGGCGATGTCGGCGAGCGTCCCGCGCAGCACCAGCTCGTCCGGGCGGGACGCGAACGCCACCACCGCGGCCGGACAGTCGGCGCCGTACTCGACGCTCAGTTCCTCGGCGAGGACCCGGATCCGGGTGATCGCCAGGTGCAGCACGAGGCTCGCGCGCAGTCCCGCGACGCGGGCCAGGGCCTCGGTGTCGGGCATCGCCGTCGAGCGGGCCTGCGTGCGGGTCAGCACGACGGTCTGCACCAGCTCGGGCACGGTCAGCTCCGCACCGAGGGTCGCCGCGGCCGCCGCGTAGGCCGGCACACCGGGCGTGACGTCCCACGGCACCCCCGCGGCATCGAGCCGGCGCGTCTGCTCGGTCAGGGCCGAATACAGCGACGGGTCACCGGAACACAAGCGGACGACGTCGAGGCCGCGCCGGTGGGCGTCGACGAGGTGCGCGGTGATCTCGTCCAGGTCCAGGTGCTGGGTGTCGACGAGCCGGGCATCGGGACGGCAGTGCGCGAGCACCTCGCCGTCGAGATAGGTGCCGGCGTAGAGCACCACCGGCGCCTCGCTCAGCAGCCGCGCCGCCCGCAGCGTCAGCAGGTCGGCCGCACCGGGGCCGGATCCCACGAAGTGAACTGTCATCTCTCGCCTTTCGTCACCTGCCACTGCACCACCGGGCGCAGCGCCTGCCACCCGCTGAACCCGCCGAGCGGCGCGGCCTGCTCCACGGTCAGCCGGGTCAGTTCCCCGCCGTGGCTCTTCCACCACTGCGTCAACGTCGCCTCGGTCTCGAGGGTCACCGCATGCGCGACCAGGCGCCCGCCCGGACGCAGCCTGTCCCAGCATGTTTCGAGCACCCCCGGAATCGTCCCGCCGCCGCCGACGAAGACGGCATCGGGAGCGTCGAGGCCGGTGAGTGCGTCGGGGGCGGGGCCGCGCACCACCACGACCGACGGGACGCCGAGCTGCGCGGCGTTGCGTCCGATCCGTTCGGCGCGCGCCGCGTCGCGTTCGATCGCGATCGTGCGGCAGCGCGGATCGGTGCGGGCCCATTCGATGCCCACCGACCCGGCGCCGGCCCCGACGTCCCACAGCAGTTGCCCCGGCCGCGGCGCGAGCGCGCACACCGCGGCGAGCCGGATCGGTCGTTTGGAGATCTGACCGTCGTGCTCGAACGCGTCGTCGGGCAGGCCGGGCGTCGTGGGATACCCCTCGGCTCCGCAGCATTCGATGCAGACGACGTTGAGGGCGGGCGCGTCGCCCGACCAGACGTCGGCGGTGGCGGTGCGCCGCGCCTCCTCGGGTGCGCCGAGGTCCGACAGCACGGTCAGCACGCTCGCACCGAACCCGTCGCGACGCAGCAGGTCGGCGACCCGCGCCGGGGTGGACCCGTCGGAGGAGAGCACGATCAGCCGACGGCCCGGCCCGAAGGCGCGGCGGACCGCGTGCACGTCGCGGCCCACCAGGGTCACCACGTCCACCGATTCGGCGCTCCACCCCATGCGGGCGCGGGCCAGCGCCACCGACGACACGGCGGGCAGCACCGTCACGGCGTCGGCGCCGAGCCGGTCGATCAGGGTGGTCCCGATCCCGGAGACGAGCGGATCGCCCGACGCGACCGCCACGATCGTGCGGCCGCGGTGCCGCGCGAGCAGCGCGTCGAGCCCGTCGCGCAGCGGGGACGGCCACGGCTCGCGGACGGCCCCGGTCTCGGGCAGCAGCGCCAGGTGGCGCCGTCCCCCGAGCAGGACCTGCGCGCCGAGCACCGCGTCGCGGGCGGGGGGCGGCAGGCCGTCCCAGCCGTCGGCGCCCATGCCGACGACGGTGATGTGTGAGCCCATGGCGTCGAACCCTAGCCGGTGCGGCTAGACTCGGCGCCGGCAAGACAATCGAGGTGCCCCTCACGGGGATAATCGGGAAGCCGGTGAGAATCCGGCACAGGCCCGCTGCGGTGACCCGGGAGTCGTCGATCATGCGCACCACGCGCAGCCACTGGACCGTCCGGTCCGGGAAGGCGATCGCACGGCGTCCGACCGGGAAGTCCGAATACCGGCCTCGATTCCGTTTGCCGAGAAGACATCCCAGCGGGAGCCTGTGGAGGTTGAGAGTGCACGTGTATCCGTTCAGTGCCGTCGTCGGCTCCGACGACCTGGCGCTGGCCCTGTCCCTGTGCGCGGTGTCGCCGTCGATCGGCGGGGTGCTCGTGCGCGGGGAGAAGGGCACCGCCAAGTCGACCACGGTGCGCGCCCAGGCCGCGCTGTTGCCGCAGGTCACCGAGGTCGCCGACTGCCGGTTCGCGTGCGACCCCGCCGCCCCCGACCCGTCCTGTCCCGACGGCCCGCACCCGCACGGCGCGGCGGCGCAGACCCGGCCGGCACGGCTGGTGGAACTGCCCGTCGGCGCCACCGAGGACCGGGTCACCGGCTCCCTGCACCTGCAGAAGGCGCTGTCGGCGGGCACCGCCGAGTACGAGCCCGGCCTCCTCGCCCGGGCGCACCGCGGGGTGCTCTACGTCGACGAGGTCAACCTGCTGCACGACCATCTCGTGGACCTGCTGCTCGACGCCGCGGCGATGGGCCGCTGCTCCGTCGAGCGCGACGGGGTGTCGGTCTCGCATGCCGCCCGGTTCGTGCTGGTCGGGACGATGAACCCGGAGGAGGGCGAGCTGCGTCCGCAGCTGCTCGACCGCTTCGGGCTCACCGTCGAGGTGGCCGCGCCGCGCGATCCGCAGGTGCGGGCGGAGATCGTGCGGCGGCGCCTGGCGTTCGATGCCGACCCCGCGGCGTTCGTCGCGGGCTGGGCCGACGCCGAGTCCGAGCTGGCCCGGCGGCTCGCCGGGGCCCGCGAGCGGCTGCCGCACGTGCGGCTCGGCGACGACGCGCTCGTCGCGATCGCGGAGGTGTGCGCGGCGTTCGACGTCGACGGGATGCGCGCCGACCTGGTCACCGCCAAGACCGCCGTCGCGCACGCGGCCTGGGCGGGCCGCGACGAGGTCACGCGGGAGGACATCGCGGTGGCGGCGCGGCTCGCGTTGCCGCACCGTCGTCGCCGCAACCCCTTCGACGAGCCCGGCATGGACGAGACGCTGCTCGACGAGCTGCTCGGCGACCGGTCCCCCGAACCCGATCCGGACGGACCCGACGATCCCGGACCCGACGACCCCGGTCCGGACGACCCCGGACCCGACGGTCCCGGTGGCGGCGAAGCGACGCCGGGCCGGGACGACCGCGCGGAGGGCTCCGGCGCGGCGACGTCCGTCGCGGCCCCGGCCGAGCCCTACCGGACCCGCCTGTTCACCGTCGACCGCACGGGCCGCGGCACCGCGGGCCGGCGCTCCCGGGCGCGCACGACGGTCGGCCGCACGGTCGGCGAGCGTCGCGCCGACACCGGCCCCGTCCACCTGCCCGCCACCATCCGCGCCACCGCCGCCCACCCGTGCGCGTTTCCGGTAGCGGGAACTACCGGAAACGCGCACGGGTGGCAGGTGCGGCGGAAGGTCGTCGAGGGGCGTGAGGCCAACCTGGTGCTGCTGTGCGTCGACGCCTCCGGCTCCATGGCGGCGCGGCAGCGGATGACCCAGGTCAAGACGGCGATCCTGTCGCTGCTGCTCGACGCCTACCGGCGCCGCGACACCGTCGGCCTGGTGACCTTCCGCGGCGATCGCGCCGTGCTCGCCCTGCCGCCGACCAATTCCGTGGACGTGGCCGCGGCCCGGCTGCGGGAGCTGCCGGCGGGCGGGCGCACCCCGCTCGCCGAGGGACTGCTCGAGGCGGCCGAGACGATCCGGCGGCACCGGCTGCGCGAACCCGACCGGCGGGCGTTGCTCGTCGTGGTCACCGACGGTCGCGCCACCGCAGGTGCGGACGCGGTGGCCCGGTCCCTCGCGGCCGCCGACCGCATCGCCACCGCCGGGATCGACGCGGTCGTCGTGGATTCCGAGACCGGCCGGTTCCGCATGGGTCTCGCGGCCCGGCTCGCCGAACGGCTCGGCGCCGAACACGTTCCCGTCGGCGAGGTCCACGCCGACGCGCTCACCACCGTCGTCCGAGGAAGGGCCGCGTAGATGCCGAAGGGACAACCGGCCACCGTGCCGGACGACGGTCTCACCACCCGTCAGCGCCGCAACCGGCCGCTGCTGATGGTCCACACCGGCGACGGCAAGGGCAAGTCGACCGCCGCGTTCGGGCTGGCACTGCGCGGCTGGAACCAGGGCTGGTCGGTCGCGGTGTTCCAATTCGTCAAGTCCGCCAAGTGGCGCCTCGGCGAGCAGACCGCCTTCGAGACCCTCGGCGACCTGCACACCGAACGCGGCACCGGCGGCCCCATCGAGTGGCACAAGATGGGCTCCGGGTGGTCGTGGTCCCGCAAGGACGGCACCGAGGAGGACCATGCCGCCGCGGCACTCGCCGGGTGGCGGGAGATCCAGCGCCGGCTCGCCGCCGAGCGGCACGGGCTGTACGTGCTCGACGAATTCACCTACCCGATCGGCTGGGGCTGGATCGACGCCGACGAGGTGGTGCAGACGCTCGCCACGCGCCCCGGCCACCAGCACGTCGTGATCACCGGCCGCCGGGCGCATCCGGCATTGATCGAGGCCGCGGATCTTGTGACCGAGATGACCAAGATCAAGCACCCGATGGACGCGGGCCAGAAGGGCCAGAAGGGCATCGAGTGGTGACACTCGGGGGTGCCAGCGTGGTGACACTCGGGGGTGCCAGCGTGGTGACACTCGGGGTGGCGGCGTGCTGACACTGCCGCGGCTGGTGATCGCCGCGCCGGCGTCCGGACACGGGAAGACCACGGTCGCAACGGGTCTCATGGCCGCCCTGCGGTCGGCCGGGCACACGGTGTCGGGGCACAAGGTCGGCCCGGACTACATCGACCCCGGCTACCACGCCCTCGCGACGGGCCGGCCGGGACGCAACCTCGACGCGCACCTCGTCGGCACCGACCTGCTCGCACCGCTGCTCGCGCACGGTGCCCGCGGCGCGGACGTCGCGATCGTCGAGGGCGTGATGGGCCTGTACGACGGGATGCTCGGCACCGACGGTTTCGCGTCCACCGCCCACACCGCGACGGTGCTCGGCGCCCCGGTGATCCTCGTCGTCGACGTCTCGCACGCCTCCCGTTCGATCGCGGCGGTGGTGCACGGCATGGCCACCTTCGACCGCGGTGTCCGCATCGCCGGGGTGATCCTGAACAAGGCCGGCTCGGTGCGGCATTCCGACGAGGTGGTCGAGGCCCTGGCCGCGACGGGCGTTCCGGTGCTCGGGGTGCTGCAGCGCGACGACGGGATCTCGGCGCCGTCGCGGCACCTGGGGCTGGTGCCGGCGCAGGAGCGGGCCGGGGCGGCCGCCCAGCTCGACCGGCTGGCCGCGCAGATCGCCGCGCGCGTCGATCTCGCCGAGGTGATGCGGATCGCCCGCAGCGCACCGGCTCTCGTCACGGAACCGTGGGAGCCGGGCGAGTCGGCCGAGGACGGACCGGTCGTCGCGATCGCCGGGGGTCGCGCCTTCACGTTCCGCTACGCCGAGACCGAGGAGATGCTGCGCGCCGCCGGGTGCCGCACCGTCGTCTTCGACCCGCTGCGCGACGAACGCCTGCCGGACGGCACCGCCGGAATCTACCTCGGCGGCGGGTTCCCGGAGGTACACGCCGCCGACCTGGCTGCGAACACGCCGCTGCGCGAGCATCTGCGGGCCGCGATCGCGGCCGGCACGCCCACCGTCGCCGAGTGCGCGGGTCTGCTGTACCTGTGCCGCGACGTGGACGGCGCTCCGATGGTCGGCGCGGTCGACGCGTCCGCGCGGATGACCCCGCGGCTCACCCTCGGCTACCGCACCGCCGTCACGCCCTGCGACACGCTGCTCACCCCGGCGGGCGCTCGGGTGACCGGGCACGAATTCCACCGCACCACCGTCGATTCCACCGGTGAGCCGGCGTGGCTGCTGGCCGGCCGGCCCGACGGGTTCGCCTCCGCCACCGTGCACGCCTCCTATCTGCACACCCACTGGGCCGGGCATCCGGTCCTCGCCCAGCGGTTCGCCGACGCGGTGCGGGCCGCGAGGCCGGTCCCCCCGCCGCCGCGCACGCCCCCGGCCACCGCGCCGGACCTGCAGCACCACGGTGACCGGGAGGCGACCCCGGGTCTGGTGGACCTGGCCGTCAACGTCGCGCGCCGGCCACGCCCGGACTGGCTCGACGCGGCACTGACGGGCTCGCTGGCCGAACTGGACCGGTATCCCGATCCGCGGGCGGCGCGCGCGGCCCTGGCCGCGCGGCACGGCCGCGATCCGCTCGAGGTGCTCCCCACCGCCGGCGGCGCGGAGGCGTTCACCCTCGTCGCCCGCGCCCGCCGCTGGGCGCGACCGGCGGTGATCCATCCGCAGTTCACCGAGCCGGAGGCGGCGCTGCGTGTCGCCGGGCACGAGGTGACGCGGGTGCTGTTGCGGGCCGAGGACGGGTTCGTCCTCGACGCGGCGCGGGTGCCCGACGACGCCGACCTCGTCGTCGTCGGCAACCCGACGAACCCGACCGGGGTGCTGCACCCGGCTGCCGCACTGCGGGCCCTGGCGCGACCCGGGCGGGTGCTCGTGGTGGACGAGGCATTCATGGATGCGGTACCGGGAGAAACCGAATCGATTGCCGGGGAGTCGATTCCCGGAGTCGTGGTGATCCGCTCGCTCACCAAGACGTGGGCGATTCCCGGGATCCGCGCCGGATACGTGCTCGGCGACGAGTCGATCGTCGCCGAGCTGGCGGCGCACCAGCCACCGTGGTCGGTGTCCACCCCGGCGGCGGCAGCGATGAGCGCGTGCGCGTCGGCGGCGGCCACGGTCGAAGCCGAGCGCGCCGCCGTGCAGATCGCGGCCGACCGCGCCGTCCTCGTGGACGGCCTGATCGCCCTCGGCGTCGAGGTGGCCGGACCGTCCGCGGCGCCGTTCGTGCTGGCCCGCGTCCCGATCGGCACGCGGGAACGCCTGCGGGGCCGGGGGTTCGCGGTACGCCGCGGCGACACGTTCCCCGGTCTCGGCACCGACTGGGTGCGCATCGCGGTGCGCGACCCGCAGACCACCGCGGCGCTGCTCGCGGCGTGGCCGACGTGAATCCCCACGCCGCCGGCCTCGTCCTGGGCTATGCCGCCGACCGGGCGTTCGGCGACCCCCGCCGGTTCCATCCGGTGAGCGGTTTCGGCCGGATCGCGCGCGCGACCGAGCGGGCGCTGTACGCGGACCACCGGGCGGCCGGGACGCTGTTCACCGTGGTGCTGGTCGGCGGCGCCACCGGGCTCGGCTACGGCGCGGACCGACTCACCCGGCGGCGCCCGCTGCTGCGGACGGCGGTGACCGCGGCCGCGACGTGGACCGTGCTCGGCGGCCGCTCCCTGGCGCGGGAGGCCACGACCATCGACGGCCAGCTGCGCCGTGGGGATCTGCCCGCCGCGCGACGGCAGGTCACCCACCTCGTCGGCCGCGACCCGTCGCAGCTCGACGCCGCCGGCGTCGCCCGCGCCACGCTCGAGTCGCTCGCGGAGAACACGTCCGATGCGGTGGTCGCGCCGCTGCTCTGGGGGGCGGTGGCGGGGCCGGCGGGCCTGCTCGGCTACCGGGCCGCGAACACCCTCGACGCCCGCGTGGGCCACCGCACGCCCCGTCACGAGCGGTTCGGCTGGGCCTCGGCCCGGTTCGACGACGTGCTCAATCTGGCACCGGCACGGCTCTCGGCGCTGCTCGCGGCGGGTCTGGGCGGCCGGCCGGGTGCGGCTCTGCGGGCCTGGCGCCGGGACGCCCACCGGCATCCGAGCCCGAATGCGGGCCCGGTGGAGGCGGCGTTCGCCGGGGCGCTGGGGGTCACGCTGGGCGGGGTGAACGTCTATCACGGTGTGGTGGAGGACCGCGGCACCCTCGGTGACGGTCCCCCGCCCCAGCCGGCGGACCTGAGGCGTGCGGTGCAGCTCGCCGCGCGGGTCGGCGTGGGCGCGCTGGCGGTGTGCACGGCCCTCACGTTCGCGACCAGGAATGTGGCGCGCATCACGTAAGAGGTGTAACACTGTAATCAGTGATACACCCCTCGTCCCGAGGAGGACGACATGCGACACACCCCACACATGCACGGACCCCGCTTCGGCCGCCCCGGCGGCTGGCAGCAGGCCGACATCCCCGACGCAAGCGACGCCGCCGAGTGGTTCTCCGGACGGCTGCCCGACGACTGGTTCACCGGCCCCGCCACCATCGAGGTCGACCGCGAGGAGATCGTCGTCGTCGGGGAGCTCCCCCCGCCCGAGGACACCGGCGCCGCGGCCGTCGACGGGCGCATCGCCCGCTTCCGGGAGAGCACCCGTCCGGACCGGATGCGGATCGCCGACGAGGCCGAGGCCCGCTACGGCCGGAAGGTCGCCTGGGGAGTCACCCTCGGCGATCGCCGGGTGTTGTTCACCCACTTGGCCGTTCCGGTGATGACCCGGCTGCGCCAGCCCGAGCGCAAGGTCCTCGACACCCTCGTCGACGCCGGCGTCGCCCGGTCGCGCTCCGACGCGCTCGCCTGGTGCATCAAGCTCGTCGGCACGCACAGCGAGCAGTGGCTCGCCGAACTCCGGGAGGCGATGCGCAAGGTCGACGACCTGCGCGCCGAAGGCCCGCAGGTCTGACGCCGCAGATCCTTATGGCCGCGCGCGCGAGATCCGGCGCGTCGCTGTCTATTTCGTCAGCGGCTCGGTGGCCCAGGCGACGGCCTCGGCAACCGTCGGCACCGTCGGCACCCCCGGCGGCGACGGCGGTCGGCGCACGACGACGACCCGCACGCCGAGTTCGGCCGCGGCGTCGAGCTTGGCGCGGGTCAGGTCCCCGCCGGAGTCCTTCGTGACGAGCACGTCGACGTCGTGGCCGGCGAGCAGCGCCCGCTCGCCGTCGACGGTGTAGGGGCCCCGGGCGAGCAGCACCGTCCACGAGGCCGGCACGTCGAGGTCCAACGGCTCGACGACCCGCACGAGGACACGGTGCCGCGCCAGAGGGCCGACGAAGCGGTCGAGGGTCTGGCGTCCCGTGCTCAGGAACACGCTCGTGCCCGCGGCCGCTGCCACGGCGGCGGCGTCGTGGTCGTCGACCCACGTCCAGTCGGCGGCGCCGGTCCAGCCCGGCCGCGCCAGGCGCAGCAGCGGCACCCCGGCCGCCGCGCACGCGGTCGCGGCGTTGCCGCTGATCCGCGCGGCGAACGGGTGCGTCGCATCGACGACCCGGTCGATTCCGTTGCCGCGCAGGTACTGTTGCAGCCCCTCGGCGCCACCGAAACCGCCGATCCGCACCTCGCCGACCGGCAGCCGCGGGTTACGTACCCGTCCCGCGAGCGACGACAGGTAGGCCACCCCCGCGGTCTCCAGACGAGCGGCGAGCGCCCGGGCCTCGCCGGTGCCGCCGAGAACGAGCACCGTCATGCCAGGCCGCCGGTCAGCGTGGGCAGCGCGGGCCGGTCCCCCAGCATCCCGAGCAGGGTGTCGACGTCGAGGTGCTCCTCGATCATGTCGGCGAGCACCTCGAGGCGGGCGTCGCGCGCGTCGTGGAAGCCGACGGTGCCGGTGGCGACGTCGCGGCCGGTGAGGTCGGCGACCTCGCAGAGCCAGGCGGTGCGCAGGGCGTCGCCCTCGAGGCTGCCGTGCCACATGGTGCCGAACACCGTCCCCGCGCGGGCGCCGCCGAGGAACTCGTCGTCGCCGCCGCGGGCGATGCGGCCGTGGTGGATCTCGTAACCCGAGGCGGGGACGCCGAGTGCCGTCCCGGTCGGCAGACGCAGCACCTTCTCCGGTTCGAAATCGGTGTGCACGTCCAGTAATCCGAGCCCGGCCACGCACGCACCCGGCGTGCCTTCGACACCGTGCGGATCGGAGATCCGCCGGCCGAGCATCTGGAATCCGCCGCAGATACCGAGCACCACGCCCCCACGGCGGGCGTGGTCGGCGACGGCGGTGTCGAGGCCGCGGCCGCGCAGCCACGCGAGGTCGGCGAGGGTGGCGCGGGTACCGGGCAGGATCACCACGTCGGCGCCGGCGAGGGCGCGGGGGTCGTCGACGAACCGCACCCGCACGTCCGGCTCGAGACACAGGGCGTCGACGTCGGTGAAGTTGCTGATCCGGGGCAGCATCACCACCGCGACGGTGAGTGCGCCGGCGCCGTCGTGGGCGGGCCGCGACGAGAGGGCCAGCGAGTCCTCCGAGTCCAGCCACAGGTCGCGCTGCCACGGCAGGACACCGAGAACCGGCCTGCCGGTGAGCTTTTCGAGCGAGTCGAGGCCCGGTCGCAGCAGTCCGACGTCGCCGCGGAACTTGTTGATCACGAAGCCGCGGACGAGGGCCTGGTCGGGCGCGTCGAGCAGGGCGAGGGTGCCGTACATGGCGGCGAACACCCCGCCGCGGTCGATGTCGCCGACGAGCACCGTCGGCAGGTCGCCGTGCCGGGCCAGACCCATGTTGACGTAGTCGTGGGCCCGCAGGTTGATCTCGGCGGCGCTGCCGGCCCCCTCGCAGACCACGACGTCGAAGCGGTCGCGCAGATCGTCGAACGCGGCGAACGCGGCGTCGGCGAGATGCCGTCGCCCGCCCGCGAACTCGCCGGCCTCGAGGTGCCCCGCGGGGCGGCCGAGCACGACGACGTGGCTGCGACGATCACTGCCCGGTTTGAGCAGCACCGGATTCATCGCAGCCTCGGGCACCGCCCGTGCCGCCACCGCCTGGATCCACTGCGCGCGTCCGATTTCCACGCCCGCACCGGTGTCCGGGTCGAGAGCCACCATCGAGTTGTTGGACATGTTCTGCGCCTTGAACGGCGCGACCGACAAGCCGCGTCGGGCCAGCGCCCGGCAGATCCCGGTGGTCACCACGGTTTTCCCGGCGTCGGAGGTGGTTCCGGCGACGAGCAGGCCCTGTCCCACGCCGGCTACGCCACGCGGACGGATGCGCGTCGATCGGCGCGTTCGGTGAGGAACGCGAACGCCACCCCCAGGGCGAACCACAGCGTGGTCTGGATGACCACGGAGGCAATGCGGAAGTCCCACAGCAGCGTCGCCGGGAAGTCCGCCCCGACCTCGTCGATCGTCGGCAGCACCACGTATCCGAGGCCCACCACGACGAGGAAGGCCAGGACCGGTCCGGCGAGCCGGACGGTACGCATCTCCTGGCGCGCGAGGGCCTTCGAGACGACGACCGCCACCGCGAGCGCGGCGAGGCCGAGCACGACCGTCGCGACCCACAGGAGCGTGCGCTGGTCGATGGTGTCCGGGTCCCCCACAGCGGGCGGATTGGCCGGGTACTTCAGGAACGGCACCGCGGCGACGGCGAGCCAGCCCGCCCCGGCGCCGAGCAGGCCGAGCACCGGGCCCGTCAGCCTGGTGTGGCGCCGCGCGAAGTGCAGCACCGAGGCGTACAGCGCACCGAGCGCCAGCCCGCCTAGGGTGGTGGCGAGGATCAGGCCCGCCTGCTGCCCGGTGCGGCTGACGAGGGCGTCCTCGCCGTGGCTGTGGCCGGCGGATCCGGCCTCGTGCGTGTGGGTGTGCGCGCCGGTGGCGGCGTGCTCGGCGGCGGACTCCTCGAGCGCGATCGCGGCCTCGATGTGCGGCTCGCCGACCACGAACGCGACGGCGCCGGCGAGCAGGCCGGCGAGGAGACCGGCGAGCAGGCCGCGCAGCAGGATCCGGGTGTAGGGGCCGGTCAACGGGCTGCTGTCCGAGGCGGCAGCGGCCGGGTGCGACGAGACGGCCCCCGCGCTCAGTGACACGGCAGGCCGAGCAGGTGCCGGCCGTCGTGCATCAGTTCGTGCATGAACATGCCGGTGCGCGACACGGCACCCTGGTCGAACCCGACCAGGTAGAGGGTGACGAAGGCGAGCAGCACGACGGCGGTGATCGCGGCAGCCAGAGCTGCCGAGCCCATCGTGGACTCGGGGGTGTGGACAGTAGCCAAAGCATCCTCCTGGGATAACGCGTCCCGTCGAAAATCCTTGCACCGAGGGAGTTTTCTGACTCCCGGACTTCACATCCGGTCACAGTGGCGCGACCGCTCCGGACTTGCACCGGATTGCCTGCACCTCGGCACGGGTAACGAAGGAACATTCGCACCCCCACCGTCCCCTGTCAAGACGAACGTGCGGGGTGTGGTTCGATGTCGCCGTGGTTCGCCTCACCCTGCTGGCCCACGCCTCGACTGAGGCGCAGCGCGCCGTCCGGTTCCCCGCCGACGAGCCGCTGTCGCAGCGCGGCAGACGCGAACTCGGGCGTGCGGTGACGCCGGTGGCCGACCGCGTCGTCGTGGCGCCGGAGCGCCGCACCACCGAGACCGCGGCCGCGCTGGGTGCGACGGCCGCCGTCGATCCCGCGCTGCGGGACCTGGACTACGGCGACTGGGCGGGGCTGGCCATGGACGAGGTGCCGGCCGCGGGACTGCACGAGTGGCTGACCGATCCGCACGCGGCACCGCACGGCGGTGAGTCCGTCGCGGCGCTGGGCGACCGGGTGGCCCGATGGCTCGACGGCCTGGCGCCGGGACGGGTCGTCGCGGTGACCCACCCGGCGGTGATCCGCGCCGCGACCGGGTACGCACTGGGCGCGGAACCGCGGGTGTTCTGGCGGATCGACGTGCGCCCACTCGCCCGGGTCCGGCTGCACGGACGCGCGGGCCGGTGGTCGCTGCGGCTGGACTGAGCCGCGCTACCAGGTGACGTTCTCCTCGCAGCGCCGCCCGTTGACGGTCGTCTCGACCTGCACGGTGGCGTGTTCGAGGCCGTGCGAGGTGAGGACGGCGCGGGCCGATTCGAGCACCCACTGCGAGTCGTGGTCGCTGATCAGGTGCACGGTGGCGACGTCCATGCCGGTCGTCAGGGTCCACACGTGCAGGTCGTGGACGCCGGTGACGCCGGGCAGGGCGGACAGGTCGGCGCGGACCCCGTCGACGTCGAGATGGGCGGGCGACGCCTGGGTGAGGATGCGCAGCGACGCCGCGGCCAGCCGCACCGCCCGCGGCACCACCCACAGCGAGATGAGGACGCCGACGACGACGTCGGCCAGGGTCCAGTCGAACAGCAGGACCAGCGCGCCGGCGACGAGGACTCCGACGCTTCCGACCGCGTCGGCGAGGACCTCGAGGTACGCACCGCGGACCGCGAGACTGTCCTTCGCGTCGGCGCGCAGGAGCAGCATGACGACGAGGTTGGCGGCCAGACCGGCCGTCGCGGTGAGCACGAGGGCCGTTCCGGGGATGTCGGGAGCGTCGCCGATGCGGCGGACCGCCTCGTAGAACACCCAGACCGCCACGGCGAACAGGAGTGCGGCGTTCGCCATGGCGGCGAGCACCTCGGCGCGGTGCCAGCCGAAGGTGCGGGCGGCGGCGGTGCTGCCGCGTCGCGCGAGGATCAGGGCGGCCATCCCCATGGACATGCCCACCACGTCGGTGAGCATGTGTCCGGCGTCGGCGAGCAGGGCGAGCGAGTCGATCCACAGCGCGACGCCGGCTTCGAGGAGCAGGAACGCCACCAGGATCGCGAGGGCGATCGACATCCGCCGCAGCCGCCCCCGCGACGGTCCCGCCTCACCGGGCACCCCGGCTCCGGCGTGACCGTGCGAATGACCGTGTCCGACCCCCATGATCCTCCCTCCGAAGTTTCGGACATCATATGCAGACATACGCATATGTTCAACGGAGGGGTGCGCGTCAGGACTCGGGCGGGTACGCCGGATGCTCCACCGTCGGCGGCAGGGTCGCGATGGCCGAGATCCGTTTCAGCCCCGCCACCTGGAGCAGGTCGACGATCAGCGAGCGGATCTGCGCGAACACCACCGTGGCCGACAGACCCGCACCCTGTACCTGGTCCGGCTTCATCTCCCGGGCGACACTTCGCAGCACCCGGGCCGCCTCCGCCTGGTCCGGCTTCTCCCCCGGCTCGGCGAGGACCATCGCCCTCAGCACGTCCACCGCGTCGGCCAGTTCGTCGATGCGCCGCACCAGCCGCGGATCGAGGATCTCGTCGTCGCGCACGAGCGAGAGCGACCGGCGCGCCAGCACGCGCGTGTTGCGCATGGCGTTGTCGATCGGGTCCGCCGCGGCCGTGAGTCGTTCGAGCCGCGGCCGGCTGTTCCAGTACAGCGGCGAGATGCGACTGATCTCCTTGCCGCCGGAGATGTTGGTGCGCATCGCGTCGATCGCCGACTGCGTGGCCCGGGCCTCGCGCAGGGCCGCCTCGATCGGCTTCGGATTGTTCTCGACCAGGCCGGTCTCGACCTTGCGCAGCACGTCCGCCGCCGTGGCCAGCACGTTCGCCGCCTCCCGGCGCGCCCGGCGGACCGGATGCGTGGGGATCACGGCGACCACGGCGATGCCGACCAGTCCGCCGACGAGGGCGTCGACCATCCGGTCGACACCCCCGGACCCGCCGGGCGGGATCAGCGTCGCCACCAGCACCGCGGAGTTCCCGGCCTGCATGGAGAAGATCGGACCGCTGTTCAGGGCCACCGCCGTGCCCATCGCCATCGCGACGACGAGCCCGATCTGCCACGGACCGCTGCCGATGAACGAGATGATCAGGTCGCCGACACCGATGCCCACGGTGACCCCGCAGACGAGTTCGACCGACCGGCGCAGCCGCGCCCCCAGAGACAGCCCCAGCGACACCACCGCCGCGATGGGCGCGAAGAACGGCTGCTCGTGACCGACCGGTCCCGTGGCCACCCACCAGGCGATGCCCGCCGCGAGCGCGCACTGCAGGATGGGCAGCGCCGAGGACCGCAGCCGGCGCCCCGACGTGCGCAGCCGCCGGCGGATGCCAGCCCTGGTAGGCAGCCGGGGACTAATCGACGCCAAGCGCTTCGGCTGCGCGGGGATCGCAGTCCTCGAGCAGGTCGAGGCAGCGGGCGTGCTCGTCGGCCTCGCCGATCTCCTTCGCCGCGCGGGCCAGCGTGGCGACGCACCGCAGGAAGCCGCGGTTGGGTTCGTGCTCGTACGGCACGGGACCGAAGCCCTTCCAGCCGTTGCGGCGCAGCTGGTCGAGACCGCGGTGGTAGCCGGTGCGGGCGTAGGCGTAGGCCGCGATCGTCTCGCCGCGCTCGAGGGCGGCTTCGGCCAGGTAGGCCCACGCGATCGACGCGGTCGGGTGGTCGGCTGCCACCTTCGCCGGATCCTCGCGGTTCAGCAGCGCCGATTCCGCTTCGTCGTCGCCGGGCAACAGGGTGGGTTGGGGTCCGAGAAGATCACCGAAAGACGTCATGGCCACCATTGTGCCCACCACCGGACGACGGTCGTTAGGCTGCCCGGGAGAACAGCCGTCCGCTCAGCAAGGGGGATCGCGTGCCGGATCCGAAGAACGAAGACACCACCACGTCCCCCGAACCGGCGACGGGCACCCCCGGTTCCTCCGCAGCGCCCGACACCGAGGGCCACGTAGGCTCGCAGGACGGCACACCGGCCACGGGCACACCCCGTACCTCCGCAGCACCCGACGACGGCGAGGACCCGGCACCGCGCGCAGCCTCGGAAGGCAGCATGCCGGCCACGGATCCCGCCGACGAGCCGGCCTCGGCGAGTGAGGCGGAGACGGTGGCCATCCCGGCCGCGCGTCGCGCCGAGCCGGCGTCCTCCCCCGCCGACGCGCCCACCGCCCGCATCGCCGTCACCACGCACACCCCCAAGCAGGCGCCGCAGCGGATCGTGCCCCAGCGCGCCGAACCGCAGCGGGTCCCGCCGGCGGAGCCGGAGCCGCACCGACCCGAGGCCCGGCGGGTGGAGCCCCAGCGCATCGAACCCCGGCGCGTCGAACCCCAGCGTGTCGAACCCCAGCGCGTCCAGCCGGTCCCGGGGCCGCAGCGCATCGACCCCGTCGCACCCGCCCGGCGGGGCCGGCGAGGCTGGGTGATCGCCGCGCTCGTCGCGGGTCTGCTCGTCGGCGCCGCAGTGGCGGCCGCGGCCGTGAAGGTCTACCTGGACGACCGGGCGGCGAATTCCCCGGAGGCCCGGATCCGCGCCACCGTCGAGACCTTCGTCGGTGCGCTCGCCACCGGCGACCTGACGACGCTGCGCACCACGACGTGCGGCGGACTGCAGGAGTTCTACGCCTCGGTACCGCCCGAGCAGTTCGCCGACATCCACCGCACCGCCGTCGACCAGGGCACCGTGCCCGTCGTCACCGGCGTCGACAAGGTGCAGATCACCGACGGACAGGCCATCGCCCAGGTCACGGCGCACCCCGCCGGGACCCCGACCGACATCACCCAGCGCACCTTCGACCTGGCCCGCGAGGGCGAGGACTGGAAGGTCTGCGGCGAATGACGCGGCAAACGGTAGAGGGCGAACGGTAGCGGCGGAACGACACGACGCGAGCGGTGACGCGGGCCGGGGCCCGTGTCACCGCTCGCGTCGGACTACTGCGCGGGGAGGATCAGCCGGCGGACACCGAGCGACCCGCGGACTTGAGGTCGTTGCAGGCCTCGACGACCCGAGCGCTCATCGACGCCTCGGCCTTCTTCAGGTAGCTGCGCGGATCGTAGGTCTTCTTGTTGCCGACCTCGCCGTCGATCTTCAGCACGCCGTCGTAGTTGGCGAACATGTGCCCGGCGATCGGCCGGGTGAACGCGTACTGGGTGTCGGTGTCGACGTTCATCTTCACCACGCCGTAGCTCAGCGCCTCGTCGATCTCGGACTTCAGCGAGCCGGAGCCGCCGTGGAAGACCAGGTCGAACGGCTTCGAGCCGGCCGCCAGGCCCAGCTTCTTCGACGCGGCAGCCTGGCCGTCGGCCAGCACGGACGGCTTCAGCTTCACGTTGCCCGGCTTGTAGACGCCGTGGACGTTGCCGAACGTCGCGGCGAGCAGGTACTTGCCCTTCTCGCCGGCGCCGAGCGCGTCGACCGTCTTCTCGAAGTCCTCGATCGAGGTGTACAGCTTCTCGTTGATGGCGTTCTCCACGCCGTCCTCTTCACCGCCGACGACACCGATCTCGACCTCGAGGATGATGTTCGCGTCCTTGGACAGGGCGAGCAGCTCCTGGGCGATCTGCAGGTTCTCGTCGATCGGGATGGCCGACCCGTCCCACATGTGCGACTGGAACAGCGGGTTCTCGCCGTTCTTCACCCGCTCCTGCGAGATGGCGAGCAGCGGGCGCACGAACCCGTCCAGCTTGTCCTTCGGGCAGTGGTCGGTGTGCAGCGCGATGGTGACGTCGTACTTCGCGGCGATGACGTGCGCGAATTCGGCGAGCGCGACGGCGCCGGTCACCATGTCCTTGACACCGAGGCCGGAGCCGAACTCGGCGCCACCCGTCGAGAACTGGATGATGCCGTCGCTGCCGGCGTCCGCGAAGCCCTTGATCGCGGCGTTGATGGTTTCGGACGAGGTGCAGTTGATGGCCGGGAACGCGAAGGAGTGATCCTTGGCGCGGGCGATCATCTCGGCGTAGACCTCGGGAGTCGCGATTGGCACGGCGGCTGTCCTCCAGATGAGAGTCGATGGGTGCCTTCCCGGGGGTGCGGGAGGGCTCCAGGGTTGTCCCTGCAGTATGTCAACTGTCGGCGCGGGGACACAGTCGGGTGCCCGCCATGATTCGGGTCACCGGCCTCCCACCGGTACTCTGGTGGCCGTGAGTGTGCTCGGAGGCCTGGAGTCCGTGACCGTCGTCCCGGAGACCGTGACGAATCTGGCGTTACTGCCGGGATTCCTGGACCCGGTGAATCTGCTCAACTCCTTCGGCACCTGGGTGCTCATCGGCCTGCTGCTCGTGGTGTTCATAGAGTCGGGTCTGCTGTTCCCGTTGCTGCCGGGCGACTCGCTGCTCTTCACCGCGGGTCTGATCGCCGCCTCGAAATCCGAGGAGATCCCGCCGTTCGCGCCGCTGTGGGTGCTGATGGTGACGATCCCGATCGCGGCGATCCTGGGCGACCAGGTGGGCTACTGGATCGGCGCCAAGGGCGGTACGCGCCTGTTCAAGGGCTACGACTCGAAGATCTTCAACAAGGGCTACATCGACCAGTCCGAGGACTTCTTCCAGCGGCACGGTCCGATCACGATCGTCCTCGCCCGGTTCGTGCCCATCGTGCGCACCTTCGCGCCGGTCGTCGCCGGCGCGTCCCGCATGAAGTACCCGGTGTTCCTCACCTACAACATCGTGGGCGGCATCGTGTGGGGTGCCGGCGTGACGCTGCTGGGCTATCTGCTCGGTCAGATCGCCTTCATCCGCGACAACATCGACATCATCTTCCTGCTCATCGTGTTCGTCTCCGTCGTCCCGATCATCCTCGAGGTCGGCAAGCACCTGATCGCCAAGCGCAGGGCCGCCGCCGTCGTCGAGGCCGAGGCCACCGCCGTCGAGGCCGAGGCCACTGCGGACACGGTGCCGGTGCCGACGACGCGTCGCGACACCACGCCCTGAGCACGCGCGCGAACGCGTCCTCCATGATTCTCGCCGCGGAGACCTTCGGTCCGCTCGAAACCGCCGGGCCCGCTCTGGTGTGGCTCGTCGTCGTGACGTTCGTGTTCGTCGAATGCGCCATCATCCTCGGCCTGTTCCTGCCCGGGGACTCCATGCTGCTGACCGCCGGGGTCGTGCTGGCCGCCCACCACTCCGGTGCGGCGCAGGTGTGGGCCCTGTCGGTCGGGGCGATGGTGGCCGCGATCGCCGGGAACCAGGTGGGTTACGTGATCGGCCACCGGCGGGGTCACCACCTCATCGCCCGCCGCAACGGCCGGTACCTCAACGTGGCGAACCTGCGGAAGGTCAATGCCCTGCTCGACCGGTACGGGTTCTGGGCGGTGCTGATCGCCCGCTGGATCCCATGGGTGCGGACGCTGTCGCCGCTGGTGGCCGGGGCCGCGCGGATGAACCACACCCGGTACACGATCGCGTCCACGATCGGTGCGATCCTGTGGGCGCCGGTCCTGCTGCTCGTCGGGTTCTACTTCGGCGAGTACCTCGAGCGGGTTTCGTGGCTGCTGCCGACGGTCCTCGCCGTGATGGCCGCCGTCCTCGTCGTGGGCACTGTGCTCGGCGTCCGGCAGTACCGGATCGAGATGGCGCGGCCGGCGGTGGACGTGGAGATCGCGGACGTCGACCCCGACTGACCGTCGGCCGTACGCGAGGTCCGACACGGCCTGAACGCTCCCGGACGTCGACAGCGGTCGCGACCGTTGTCGATGTCCTGAAGGTGGGTGGATGCGCGTTCAGGCGAGGGCGGGGTCCAGGATGCGGCGCGGAGTGTCCGGGTCCAGGCGCACCCCGATGAAGACGATCTCCTGACCCGGCGTCTCGCCGGTCCGGGACCACGGCTGTGCCGGTTCGAGCACCAGGTTGGGGCCGGCCTGCGACCAGATCGCCGCGGTGTCCGGGTCGTCGGCGAACCAGCAGAAGCCCTTGCTGCGCAGCACCCCGTGCAGATTCTCCACGGCCGCCTCGAGCCGGGCGCGGTCGAAGGGGCGGTCGGCGCGGTAGACGACGCTGCGGATGCCGTACTCCTCGGTCTCGGGGGTGTGGCCGCCGGCGAGTTCCTCGGCCCAGCCCGGGGCGAGTGCCGCCGCCTCCGGATCGTAGCGTCCGGTGCCGACGACCTCGCCGATCGGGACGGCGCCGTGGACGGTGCGCAGCAGCCGCGCCGTCGGGTTGAGCCGGCGCAGGGTGGCCTCGACGGCCCCGGCGACGGCGTCGCTCACCAGGTCGGTCTTGTTGAGCAGCAGCACGTCGGCGAATTCGACCTGGTCGACGAGCAGGTCGGAGATGCTGCGCTCGTCGCCCTCGCCGGCCTCGAGTGCGCGCTCGTCGAGTCGGTCGCCGCGCGCGAGCTCGGCGAGGAACGTGGTGGCGTCGACGACGGTGACCATCGTGTCGAGGCACGCGAGCTGCCCGAGGCGGAAGCCGTCGTCGAACTCCCAGTCGAACGTCGCGGCGACGGGCATCGGCTCGGAGATGCCGGTCGACTCGATCACGAGGTGGTCGAACCGGTTCTCCCGGGCGAGCCGCGCGACCGTCTCGATCAGGTCCTCGCGGAGCGTGCAGCAGATGCAGCCGTTGGTGAGCTCGACGAGCTTCTCGGTGGTGCGGTCGAGGCTGCCGTCGACGAGCGCGGCGTCGATGTTGATCTCGCTCATGTCGTTGACGACGACCGCGATGCGCGCGCCGTCGCGGTTGGCGAGGATGTGGTTGAGCAGCGTGGTCTTGCCTGCGCCGAGGAAGCCGGAGAGCACGGTGACGGGCAGTGGGGTCGCGGCGGTCATGCCGTCGACGATAACTGTTATCGATAACCGTTTTCAAAACGGGTGCCGTCGGGTCGCGCAGAACTCGGCCCCGGCGCCCGCTCGGCAGCGACGGCGTACGCCGATTCCATCAGCATCCACCCGCTCAGCTGCACCGACAGATCCCGTTCCGCCACTCCCGAGCTGCGCACCGTGCCACCGGAGAAGCGCGCGATCCCGGGGGCCGTGCCGGGCAGCCGGGCCTGCACGGACCAGTCCCGCCCGAACAACGGCAGCCCCTCGATCTGCAGGCGGTTCGCCCACGCGGCCTGCGCGGACGCGAGCACGATCCGCGCCGCGAGCCGGCGAGCGCGCTCGTCCTCCGCGTCGACGACCGGCAGCGTCGTCGCGACCATCGCGAGGTACCGGACGAGGATGCCGTTGAACAGTCCCCCGTCCCCACCGCCACCGCCGGTGATCACCCCACGCTCGGCCAACTGGGTGTCGACGGCCTCGACGAGGGCGTGCACCCGCTCCCGGTGCCGCGGCTCGCCCATCTGCACCGCCAGCTCGGTCTCCAGGCCGAGCACGACACCCTGGCAGTACGTGTAGACCGCGCGCTCGACCCGGTCACCGCGGATCCCGTCGAAGATCAGGCCGGTCTCCGGATCGCGCAGCGTCTCGTGGATCCAGTCCGCCATCTCCTGGGCCCGCAGCAGCTTGCCGGTGCGGGCGAGCAGCAGCCCCGCCGGGCCGTTGGCCGGTGTGTTGTAGAAGTCGTCACGGCGCCGCCAGGGGATGCCCCCGCCCCGCTCGGGTGCCCACGCCTCGAACAACTCCTTCTCGAGGACGGCGATGGCGTCGCGGCGGTCGACGTACAGGTGCCGCTGCGCGCGCTCGAGAGCGAGGCCGAGCCAGGCCATGTCGTCGAAGTAGTTGTTGGTCCAGCCGAGAAGGTTGCGGATCCGGTGCGAGCGCGTCAGCCGCACCACCCGGCGCCGGCGCCGCGGCGTCGCCTCCCGCTCGGCGGCGTCGACCGCGAGATCGATCAGGTGGGCCTGCCACCAGTAGTGCCAGGTGAGGAAGAGCCGCTCGCGGCGCACCGCCGGCCATCCGACGACTGCGAGCGCGGTGCCGGGCAGCGCCCACAACCGCCGCACGTGCCGCGACGTGACTGCAGCCTCCGCGAGATCCGCCCGCTCGGCCCACAAATCCGACATGTCGTCGCCAACCTCGTCTCACCGTCGCTACCGCTACCAGCTTTCCCCTATCGGCCGCACCTCGTCGAATGTTTCCTCACCAGGCGCGGTCGAGGTCGGCGTGCTGCCGGATCCAGGCGTGCATGGCGATCCCGGCGGCGACGCCGGCGTTGATGCTGCGGGTCGAGCCGAACTGGGCGATGGACACGGTCGTCGCGGCGACCTCCCGCGCTCGCGCCGTCACACCGGGGCCCTCCTGGCCGAACAGCAGCAGGCACGCGCGGGGCAGCTGCGCGGTTTCCAGCGGCACCGACCCGGGTGTGTTGTCCACCGCGACGATCGTCAGTCCCTGTCCGGCCGCCCAGTCGAAGAGGGAGTCGACATCGGGGTGGTGCACGAGATGCTGGTACCGATCGGTCACCATCGCGCCGCGACGATTCCAACGCCGGCGGCCGACGATGTGCACGGCGGCCGCCGCGAACGCGTTCGCCGTGCGCACCACGGTGCCGATGTTCGCGTCGTGCCCGAAATTCTCGATCGCCACGTGCAGCGGATGGCGGCGGGTGTCGATGTCGGCGACGATCGCCTCGCGCGTCCAGTAGCGGTACGCGTCGACGACGTTGCGCCGGTCACCGTGGGCGAGCAGCTCCGGGTCGTAGCGCGGATCCCGCGGGGGTTCGGTGCCGTACTCCTCGACCCACGGACCGTACCCGTGCGGGTGCTCCCCCCACTCGGTGGGACCCGGAACGTCGTCGGGTTGCACGGTCAGAACGTCGTGTTCGAGGTGGCAGCGATCGTGAAACCGTGCCCGGTGGCGTCGTTGACGCAGGAGACGTCGGCGGCGGTGCTCTCGCACGTGTAGCCGAGCCTGCTCAACTTCGACCCGATCGGCAGGACCGGATCGTCGCCGCCGGAGGTGTAGACCGACCCACCCGAGCACATGAACTCCGCGGGTCCCGTATCCTGCACACGAATACCGTTACCCCAGTTGACCATGCAGTTCTCGGGCTGCGGCGGCACCGGATCCGTGACGCCCTCGCAACCCGCCTCGGTGCGGGAGGGCAGCTTGACGATGCCGCACCGGAACCCGCCGTCCGGGCTGGTGAAGTAGTACGACTCGTTGCGCTCGTACTGCACGTCGGCGGGGGTCGTCGGAGCGCTCTCGGGGACCGAGGTGGTCGACGTGGTCTCGGTGGTCGTCGGGGCGGGGGCCACCGTCGTGGTCGTGGTGGTCGTGACGGCCGCGCTCGTCGACGACGCGGCAGCCGGCTCCCCCGCGTCCTCCGAAGAACTTCCGCACCCGGCCAGTGCCAGCACCGCCACCGCGGCCGCACCGATCGACGACATCCGACGCACGTTCACCCGACTCCCTTCCGTCGCTGATCCGCACGCCACTCTAGCGAGACCGCGTCAGCTGCCGGTCACCCACCGGTTGACCAGGCGATTGAGCCGGGCGGGCGTGACCTGGGCGAAGGCGGCGAACGCCTTCGCCTGCCAGCCCACGGCGTGGTGGACACCTGCCGGACGCCGGCCCGGACGGGTCAGCTCGTACAGGGCTCGCGCGACGTCGTCGGCGTCGAGCCGGATCCCCAGCCGCCGCGAGGCCCCGACGTTCATGTCCCGGGTCATCGCCGTGTCGACGAACAGCGGCCACAACGCGACCACCCGGATTCCGTGCGGAGCCCATTCCAGATCGAGGGCCTCGGTCAGCCCGCGCACGGCGAACTTGGTGGCGCTGTAGGTGACGAGCTCCGGCTGTCCGTACAGCGCCGACGCCGAGCAGAGGTTGACCACCTGGGCGCCGGGCGTGCGACGCAGGTACTCGAACGCGCTGTGGCAGCCGGTGATCGTCCCGGCGACGTTGACGTCGACCATCTGCCGGTGCCGCTCGAGCGGGGTCGTCTCGAACGGTCCCGAGGCCAGGACGCCCGCGTTGTTGACGAGCAGGTCCAGGGTGCCGTCGGTGCAGAACGCCTTCAGTGCGTGCTCCCAGCCCGTCGCGTCGGTGACGTCGAGGACCGCGGTGACGACGCCGGGTTGCTCGGCGGCGAGCGCCTCGAGGCCGGCGGCGTCGACGTCGACGGCGGCGACCCGGTAGCCGCGGCGGGCGAGGAGCAGGGCGGTGGCGCGGCCGATTCCCGAGGCGGCACCGGTGACGAACGCAGTGGGCGAATCCATGGTTGCAGCGTAGCGACGCCGAACGTGGCGCAGGTCACGGACTATCCTGGCATCGGAGGAGCAATGAACCACGTTCGAGTCGTTCGTGCCGTCGCGTTCGTCACCGCCGGCTACCTCGTCGTCCTGGCCCTGTGGCTGGGGCTGTTCGTCGGCGACTCTCCCGAGGGCACCGTCCCCTACCAGATCATGTTCCTGCTGGCCGCGTACGGCTCGGCGCTGGGCATCGCCATGATGCTCGCCGGACGGCCGCCGCGCGCCGACCGCCGCCTCGCCCGCCGCGGACTCGAGGGCTGGGCGACCATCACCTCGGCCCGGCACCTCGGGCACACCGTGGACAACGGTGAGCTCACCGAGCTGGATCTCGACCTGACGGTGCCGGGTTCCCAGCCGTACCACGGACGGGTGCTCTACGAGATCGCCCGTGAGGATCTCGACCGGTTCGAGCCGGGCCGGGTCGTGGGCATCCGCGTCGACCCGCACGACCGGGACCGCATCGTCCTCTGCCCGTAGTCGACGTGCCCTGCGAGCGTGTCGTCTATACCGACGGCCGGGCTGCGGGGGCGGTCTCCCGGCCGAGCGCGAGCTTGCCTTCGACGAGGAGCAGCTGCGCCAGCGCATAGGTCGCGAGCACGAACCCCTCCGCCGCGGCGCGCGCCCGCTCCGACCGCAGCAGCACCCGTCGCGCGACGATGGTGCCGTCCGACAGGGTGAACACCAGGCCGCCGAAACCCAGCCAGCTGCGCCGGTCCCCGCCCGGGATCGGCAGGTCGGCCAGCCGGCGGGCTCCGGGGGCGAGCGACGGGTCCGCGGCGAGTGTCGCGGTGGTACCGAGCAGCGCACCGTAGCCCGTCAGCGGGGCCGCCACCCGGGGCGCCTTCGCGCCGAGCAGACCGGCGGCGCCGAGTGCCGCGACCGCCCGCGGCACCGCCGCCGACCGGGTCGGGCGGGCACCGCGCCGGGCCAGCAGCGCCGAGTAGCAGACCTGCATCACGGCGAACGAGGACGCACCGCGCAGCAGCCGCGCGTCGTCGTCCGGGTCGATCATGAATACGTCTCCGACCGTCGCGCCGGTCAGGGCGAGCAGCAGCAGGGCGGTGTCCGACCGGTCGGTGTGCGGGGCGTGCCGCAACACCCGTACCGCCAGCGCCGGCCCGATCAGCGGCTTCGCGACCCGCTGCAGCCGCTCGTTGCCGAGCACCCCGCCCACGACCGTCGCCGTCGCGGCTGCGGCGAACACCGCGTGCTCGGCGTTCCACCTGTCCCGGCTGAACCATCCCATGCCCGGCAGCGTACCGATCCGCGCGGCGTCACCCGCCCGGCTTTCCTCAGGCGCAGCGGCGGGCGCCCGCCGACGCCGTCGCCAGCAGGAATTTCGGGCGCGGCAGGTCCCGCTCGCGGGCGGCCACCGTGACGGCCTGTGCTACCGCGTCGACGTCCGTCGCCCGGCACAATGCGATCGCCGAGCCGCCGAATCCGCCACCCACCATGCGCGCACCCAGCGCACCGGCGGCGCGCGCAGCGTCGACGGCGCTGTCGAGTTCGACGGAGCTGACCTCGAAGTCGTCCCGCAGCGACCGGTGCGCGGCGTCGAGGATCGGCCCGAGCCGTTCCGGGGCGTCGTCGCGCAGTGCGGCGACGGCGGCGCGGACCCGGGCGATCTCGGTGACGACGTGCCCGGCCCGGCGCCGCAGCACCGGGTCGGTCAGCGCGCCGAGCGCAGCGACGGTGCCGACGTCGCGCAGGCTCCCGAGCCGTCGCGTGGCCTCCTCGACGTCGCGGCGCCGCTGCCCGTACTGTCCGTCGACGAGGCGGTGCGGGGCGTCGGTGTCGACGACGAGCAGTGCCAGGCCGTGCGATTCGAGGTCGATCGGGACGTGCTCGACCACGCCGGTGGCGCAGTCCAGCAGAAGCGCGTGCCCGGCCCGCCCGCGCAACGCGATCTGCTGGTCCATACCGCCGGTGGGGACGCCGACGTAGTCGTTCTCGGCCCGCATGCAGGCGGCGGCGAGGGCGGCCCGGCCCGGATCGTCGACCGGCAGCCCGGACAGCTCGGCCAGGGCGAGAGCGACGGCCGCCTCGAGCGCGGCCGAACTCGACAGGCCCGCGCCGATCGGCACGTCGGAGGCGATCGCGATGTCGGCCCCCGCGAATCCGGGCGGGTCGAGCGCGCCGATCAGCCCGACGACATAGGCGCCCCAGCCGCCGGTGTGTCCTTCGGGCTGCCCCAGCCGCCCGAAGGACACACCGCCGAAGCCCTCGCTCACCAGCCGGAGCGTGCCGTCGTCGCGGCGCCGGACGGCGGCGGCCGTCACTCGCGACAGCGCCAGGGGCAGGCACAGCCCACCCGCGTAGTCGACGTGCTCACCGATCAGGTTCACCCGGCCCGGCGCGCACCACACCCCCTCCGGGGCCGCGCCGAACGCCCGCGCGAACCCGGCTGCGGCGGCCGCGGCCACGGTCATCCGGCGAGTTCCCGCAGCCGCACCGCGATGCGTTCGGCGGAGGTGTCGCTGATCCACACGCCCATCGCGGACTCCGATCCGGCCAGGTACTTGAGCTTGTCGGCAGCGCGTCGCAGCGAGAATATCTGGCAGAACAGACGGCCGTACGGTCGCTCGTCGCCGACCGGTGCCTGGTGCCAGGCCGCGATGTAGGGGACGCGCTGCACGCCGTCGAAGAACAGGTCGACGCGACGCAGCAACTCCCGGTAGGCCACCGCCAGTTCGTCGCGCTCGGCGTCGTCGAGGGCGACGAGGTCCGGAACGTCGCGATGCGGGGCGAGGTGCACCTCGACGGGCCAGCGCGCCGCGGCCGGAACGTAGGCGGTCCACCGTCGTCCGGACCACACGACGCGGGTGCCCGCCCGGCGTTCCGCGTCGAGCACGTCGCGTTGCAGCAGCCGGCCCGTCGCCGCGTGGTGCGCGCGGGCACGCTGCAGCAGTACCTGCGAGCGGGGCGGCAGGAACGGGTAGGCGTAGATCTGGCCGTGCGGATGTTGCAGTGTCACACCGATTTCCGCGCCGCGGTTCTCGAAGCAGAACACCTGCCGCACGTCGGGGGTGGCCGAGTGCTCGGCGGTGCGGTCGGCCAGTGCGTCGAACACCGTGCGGACCCGTTCGAGGCTCAGGTCGGCGAACCGGGCCTCGTGGTCGGCGGTGAACGCGACCACCTCGCAGCGTCCCGCCGCGGGCCGTCGCGGCCACAGCGGGTCGCCGTCCACCGGACCGGCGTCGGCGCTACCGGATCCGAGCGCCGGAAAACGGTTCTCGAACACCACCACGTCGTAGTCGTCGGCGGGGATCTCGGTGGCGGCCCGGCCCGGCCGGGTGGGGCACAGCGGGCAGTCCGCGGGGTCCGGCAGGAAGGTGCGGTCCATGCGGTGCGACGCCGAGACCACCCACTCCCCCGTGAGCGGGTCGAAGCGCAGTTCGGAGGCCGCCCCGGCCGGCGGCAGCCGCCGCGTGTCGTGCCGTTCCCGCACCGCGCCGCCCCCGGCGTACGGCTCGGTGTCGTCGAAGTAGAACAGTGCCCGGCCGTCCGCGAGACGGGCCGCGGTCCGTCGCACCCGACCGGCCCTAGGCGTCCTGCAGTCCCAGGTCCTGCAGGCCCAGCAGGTAGCGGTACTCCACGCCCTCCGCGGCGATCACCTCGCCGGCGCCGGTGGCCCGGTCGACGACGGTGGCGACACCCACGACCGTCGCGCCGGCGTCGCGCAGGGCCTTGACGGCGGTGAGCGGGGAGTTGCCGGTGGTGGTCGTGTCCTCGACCACCAGGACCCGCTTGCCGAGCACGTCGGGGCCCTCGATCTGACGCTGCATCCCGTGCGCCTTGGCGGCCTTACGGACGACGAACGCGTCGATCGGACGGCCCGGTGCGTGCATGACCGCGAGCGCGACCGGGTCGGCACCCATGGTGAGTCCGCCGACGGCGTCGAAGTCCCAGTCGGCGACCAGTTCCCGGATGAGCTTGCCGATCAGGGGCCCGGCCCGGTGGTGCAGGGTGGCACGGCGAAGATCCACGTAGTAGTCGGCCTCCTTGCCGGACGACAAGGTCACCTTGCCGTGCACCACCGCCAGTTCTCGGACCAGCGCAGCCAACTCCTCGCGATCACTCATCGCAACCCCTTACCGTCTCTCGTTCCACGCCGCGCCCGCGGGCGCCGGCGACGACGAGCCTAGCCGGGGTCCGGCGGTCAGGCGGCGACGGTGTCCGATCCGCCGGTCGGCGCGTCCGCGGAGGCGGTCGGCGCCGACGCCGGCGGGGCGACGGCGACGGGGGCGAGCGGGGCGGCGACCTCGAACAGCGGGACGGGCCCGACCGCGGCGATGCGTGCGAACACCGAGGTCGGGAAGGTGGTGGCCGCGGTGTTGATGGTGCGGCCGAGATCGTTGTAGACGCGGGCGGCCCCGGCGATGCGCTGCTCGCGGGTCCGCAGTTCGCGGGCGACACGGATGAACGGCCAGTGGTTGACGCCGTCGAGGACGCCGATCAGCTCGTGCAGGGCCGCCGACAGGGTGTTCTCCGCGGCGGCCCGCTCCCCCAGGGACAGCCGCTGGTCGCGCATGGCGATCGCCAGGGATCGCGCCCCGACGACGGAGCTGAGCCGGCTGCGGTCCATGCCTGCCCCGGCGGACGCCGCGACGAGTGCGGGTACCTGGTCGTAGCGGTCGTCGAGTTCGTTGGTCAGCAGGCGCAGGCTGTCGCGGTGGCGCATCTTCAGCACCCGGAGGCGGCGGACGGCGGCACGCGTCCACAGCAGCACGATCACCACGACCGCAACGACAATCACAAGAGCCACAGACGTCACAGGCCGGAATCTACCGCGCAGCCGCGGCGACACCCGGAGCGCGACGCGCCGTGTCGTGGCGCCGTGTCCGGACCGTTATCCGGTGCGGCCTACGTCCGGCCCCGGCCCCGGCCGACCAGGTTGGTCGCCCGGCGCACCAGGTTCTTCGGGACGAGCCGGCCCACCGTCGTGAGCACCTTGTACTGCAGGCCCGGGATGCTGATCACCTTGCCCGCCTCGAGGTCGGCGAGGGAGGTCCGCACCACGGTGTCCACGTCGAGCCACATCAGTTCCGGAATCGAGCTCATCTCGATCCCGGCCCGCTCGTGGAACTCGGTGTGCACGAAGCCGGGGCACAGCGCCTGCACCTTCACCCCGGTGCCGGCGAGCCCACCGGACAATCCCTCGGTGAACGAAACGACGTAGGCCTTGCTCGCCGAGTACGTCGACCCACGTCCGGAGAGCAGACCGGCGACGCTGGCGACGTTGACGATGCTGCCCTTGCCGGCGGCGATCATCGGCGGCAACGCGGCCCGGGTCAGCTGCATCACGGCGGTGACGTTGACGTCGAGCTGTGCCTGCAGCACCGCCGGGTCGGCCGTCCAGAACTCACCGGAGGTGCCGAAACCGGCATTGTTGACGAGCATCTCCACGCCCTCGGCGAGGCGGCGGGCGACGGCCGCGCGGCCGTCCTCGGTGGCCAGGTCGGCGGCGAGGATCTCGGAGGTGGTGCCGAACCGGGAGGCCAGTTCGTCGGCGAGGGACCGCAGGCTCTCCTCGCGACGGGCGACGAGCACGAGGTCGTACCCCTTGCCGGCGAGTGCGCGCGCAAAGCCTGCGCCGATGCCCGAGGTGGGGCCGGTGACCAGGGCGACGGGCCGGGTGGCAGCGGAAGTCATGGGGTAAAGCTAGCGCAGCGCGCCGGCCGTTTCCGGCGACGTGCGCTCAGCGCCGCGCGGAGGGGCGGCCGGGATCGTGCGCGACCCGGTCGAGTTCCTGCGGCTCCACGATCGGCGGCAGCACGTGCAGGATTCCGGAGAGCCGGGCGACGGTCTCGATGGCCGAGTCCCATTCGCGGCCGGTGCTGCCCACGGGAATCGAGCCGAGGGTCCATTCGCCCTCGCTCCACAGCATCTGCACGTGCGGGGGGATCGACTCGGTGTACGCGACCATGCGCTGGTCACAGATGCGGCGGGCGATCTCGAGGTCGGTGGCGAACACGATGCGCGGCCCGATGGCGCCGAGCAGGTTCATGTCCGGGTCCTTCGGCGGCGGCGTCGACTTGAGGCGCAGGTCGATGTCGACGTCGGAGCCGACCTTGCGGCGCACCGCGACGATCGTCGCGGTCTCCTCGATGTCGAAGAGGATGAACTCCTCGCCGCGGCGGATGCCGTGGACGACGTCCACCGCGCCGAGATACTCCTGCTTGGCCAGGGCCGCCCGGTGCCAGTGCCCGGGCAGGGAGTCGTCGGCGGCGCTGTACTTGTAGCCCTGGGCGCGCGCCCAGATCTCCCGCACGCGACCGGATTGTTCACGCCGCGTGCGGTCGACGTAGAGCAGCGCCAACGCACCCGCGAGTGCGATCGCCGCCAGTCCGAACCACATCACCGTCATCGCGCGCCAGCCTATCGCGTTCTAGTTGCCCGGACCGCCGAAGGACGGCAGGGACGCGCTGACCACCGTGTCGGCGATCATCTCCCCGTTCCGCAGCGGCGACCCCTGCGCGACCACCGAGTCGCCGACCCGCAGCGCCGACGGGTCCGAACCGGCGAGCGACATGATCTGTGTGTCGGGGGTGAGCCGCACCGTGACGATCGAGCCGCCCATGCCGCTGAGCGTGAGGGACGTGCCGTCGTTGGCGGTGATGGTGCCGACGACGGCGCCTGCGGAGCCGATGACGTCGCCGAGCCCGCCGGGCAGCTGCTCGAACGGCAGGCCGGGCACGGCCGGGTCGGTGGTCGGCGCGGGCGTCGTGGGGGCAGGCCGGGGCACCGTGGTCGTCGTGGTCGGGGCCGCGACGCTGCGCTGCTGCGGGTCGTCGCCGCTGCCGCCGCTGAGCAGGTAGCCGCCGAAACCGGCCAGCACGATCGACGCCACCGCGGCGAGCAGGATCAGGCCCCAGCGGCGGCGGGGCGGCTTCGCATCGAGCGGCGGGTACTCACCGGCGTGCGGCGGGGTCGGTGGCGCCGCGTAGTCCTGGGCATGTGGGTACTGCTGCGCCCCTGTGTACTGCTGTGTGGGGGTGTACTGCTGCGTGGGGGCGTACTGCTGGGTCGGGGCGTACTGCTGGGTCGGGGCGTACTGGGGTTGCGGACCGTAGGGGCCGGGCTGCTCGAACGCCTGGGTCGGGTTCGGGGGCGCCGCCGTCGGATCGAACCGCGGGTCGTACGACGGGTAGACCAGGGTGGGGTCGACGGGCCGGCCGTACGCCTCGGTCGGGTCGGCGGTGTGCAGGACCCGGGTGTCGTCGTCCGTCGCGCGCGCGTCGTCGTCGCGCCCCTCGTCGAGCGAGTAGGCGCGCTCCTGGGGAGTGCGCGGATCGTGCGGGTTCGTCATGGTCCCACCAAGGGTAGGCGCTCCGCGCCGGTGCGTCTTTCGGGCTGCTGGAGCAGCCCGAAAGACGCACCGGGCGCTATGCGCCTATGACCAGGTGGTCGCCGTCGTCGCTGACGCCCACCGAGACGGTGTCACCGTCCTTGATGTCCCCGGCCAGCAGCTTCTTGGCGAGCTGGTCGCCGATCGACTGCTGGATGAGCCGGCGCAGGGGACGCGCACCGTACTGCGGGTCGTAGCCCCGCACGGCGAGCCAGAACCGGGCCGAACTCGACACGTCGAGCGTGAGCCGGCGGGCCGCCAGGCGCCCGGCCAGCTGCTCGAGCTGGATGTCGACGATCTGCTCGAGTTGCTCCTCCGTGAGCGAGTGGAAGACCACCACGTCGTCGAGCCGGTTGATGAACTCCGGCTTGAACGCCGCGCGCACCGCCGCCATGATGTGCTCCCGGTCGCCACCCGCACCCAGGTTCGAAGTGAGGATGAGGATGGTGTTGCGGAAGTCGACGGTGCGGCCCTGCCCGTCGGTGAGCCGGCCGTCGTCGAGCACCTGCAGCAGCGTGTCGAACACGTCCGGGTGGGCCTTCTCGACCTCGTCGAACAACACCACCGAGTAGGGCCGGCGACGCACCGCCTCGGTGAGCTGACCACCCGACTCGTAGCCGACGTAGCCCGGAGGGGCACCGACGAGCCGTGCGACGGAGTGCTTCTCGCTGTACTCGGACATGTCGATCCGCACCATCGCGCGCTCGTCGTCGAACAGGAAGTCCGCGAGCGCCTTCGCCAGCTCGGTCTTGCCGACGCCGGTGGGGCCGAGGAACAGGAACGAGCCGGTGGGCCGGTTCGGGTCGGCGACGCCCGCCCGGGAGCGGCGCACCGCGTCCGACACGGACTGCACGGCCTCGTCCTGGCCGACGACGCGCTTGCCGAGCTCGGACTCCATGCGCAGCAGCTTGGCGGTCTCGCCTTCCATCATGCGGCCGGCCGGGATGCCGGTCCACGCGGCGACGACGTCGGCGACGTCGTCCGGGCCGACCTCCTCCTTGAGCATGACGTCGCCGTCGGCGGCGGCTCCGGATGCGGCGGCCGCCCGCTCCAGTTCCTTCTCCAGCTGCGGGATGCGGCCGTAGCGCAGCTCCGCGGCCTTGCCGAGATCACCGTCGCGCTCGGCGCGTTCCTCCTCGCCGCGCAGCGCCTCGAGCTGTTCCTTGATGCCACGCACCGAATCGATGGCGGTCTTCTCGTTCTGCCAGCGGGTGGTGAGCTGGTTCAGCTTCTCGCGCTCGTCGGCGAGTTCGGCACGCAGCTTCTCGAGGCGCTCCTTGGAGGCCTCGTCGGTCTCCTTCTGCAGCGCCATCTCCTCGATCTCGAGGCGACGGACGATGCGCTCGACCGAGTCGATCTCCTCGGGACGCGAGTCGATCTCCATGCGCAGCCGGGACGCGGCCTCGTCGACGAGGTCGATGGCCTTGTCCGGCAGGAACCGGGACGTGATGTACCGGTCGGAGAGGGTGGCGGCGGCGACGAGCGCGGAGTCGGTGATGCGCACGCCGTGGTGCACCTCGTACCGCTCCTTGAGGCCGCGCAGGATGCCGACGGTGTCCTCGACGCTCGGCTCGCCGACGAGCACCTGCTGGAAACGGCGTTCGAGGGCGGCGTCCTTCTCGATGTACTTGCGGTACTCGTCGAGGGTGGTCGCGCCGACGAGGCGCAGCTCGCCGCGGGCGAGCATGGGCTTGATCATGTTGCCGGCGTCCATCGCCGATTCGCCGGTCGCACCGGCGCCGACGATGGTGTGCAGCTCGTCGATGAAGGTGATGACCTGGCCGGCCGATTCCTTGATCTCGTCGAGCACGGCCTTGAGGCGTTCCTCGAATTCGCCGCGGTACTTGGCGCCGGCCACCATCGAGCCGAGGTCGAGCGCGATGACGGTCTTGCCGCGCAGCGACTCGGGGACGTCGCCGGCGACGATGCGCTGCGCGAGACCCTCGACGATCGCGGTCTTGCCGACGCCGGGCTCGCCGATGAGCACGGGGTTGTTCTTGGTGCGCCGGCTCAGCACCTGTACGACGCGGCGGATCTCGTTGTCACGGCCGATGACCGGGTCGAGCTTGCCCTCGCGGGCGCGGGCGGTGAGGTCGGTCGAGTACTTCTCGAGCGCCTGGTAGGTGCCCTCGGGGTCCGGGCTGGTCACGCGGGCGCTGCCGCGGACGGTGGTGAACGCGTCGCGCAGCGCGGCCGGGGTGGCACCGTGCCCGACGAGGAGCTTGGCGACGTCGGAATCGCCGCCGGCCAGGCCGACGAGGACGTGCTCGGTCGAGACGTACTCGTCGTCGAGTTCGGTGGCGAGGTGCTGGGCGGCGGTCAGGGCGGCGACGGCTTCGCGGCCGAGTTGCGGTGTCTGGGTGGCGCCCGTGGCACGGGGCAGCCGCTCGACGAGCGTCTGCGCCTCCCGGTGCACGACGGTCGGGTCCACGCCGACCGCCTTGAGGAGCGGCGCGGCGATGCCGTCTGTCTGGTCGAGCAACGCGACGAGCAGGTGGGCCGGACGGATCTCCGGGTTGCCCGCAGCGGACGCGGACTGCATGGCAGCCGTCATCGCCGCCTGGGTCTTGGTGGTGGGATTGAACGAGTCCACTGCGAACCCCTTCCCTTCATTGAGCGAGCCGGTATCAATTCTGCACCCGCAAGCCTCCCGTCGCGGGCATTCGCAAGCTTCAACGGCACCAAACTTGAGTTTGTTCCGCTCAACTTTATCCGGCGATGTGATGTGCGGCACATACCGGGGTCGTCGAGCTGCCCGCCGTCGATTGTGGCCGAAACACCGCCACGGGACTACAGTGGCGGCGACCAGCAGAGACGGCGAGCAGGAGGGTGCGTGGAGGCCTTCGCCGTCGCCCGCGTCCAGCTCAGCTTCGCGTCGATCGTCGCGACCCCCGGCGGCGCCGAGCGCTTCGCCACCGCCTTCTACACCGCCCTGTGGAGCGACACCGTCGGGATCCGCGAGCTTTTCCCCGCGGGCATGGAGACGATGCGGCAACGGTTCGCGACCGCGGTCGGCTGGGCGGTCAACCGGCTCGGCGAGCCCGACACCGTCACCGCATTCCTCACCCAACTCGGGCGTGACCACCGCAAGTACGGAGTCCGGCCCGAGCACTTCCGGTCCGCGGGCCGGGCGCTGCACACCGCCGTGCGCGAGTGCACCCCGCCGATCCTGTGGACCGACGCGCTCGACCGCACCTGGGCCCGGGTGATCGACCTGCTCGTCGGGACCATGGCCGACGCCGTGGCCGACGACGAGCTGCCCGCCGCGTGGGGCGCCACCGTCGTCGGCCACGAACGGGTGCTGCCCGACCTGGCGATCATCCGGCTCGAGACGGACTCGCCGATCCCGTACCACGCCGGTCAGTACATGAGCGTGCAGATCCCGCAGCGCCCGCACATGTGGCGGTACCTGTCGGCGGCGATTCCTCCGAATCCCTACGGCCAGATCGAATTCCACGTCCGTCGCGTGTCGGGTGGCTGGGTCAGTCCCGCGCTCGTCGGCGAGACCGCCGTCGGCGACCGCTGGGTGATCGGACCCCCGCTCGGGGGGCTGCACGTCGACCGCGACAGCGGCGAGGACGTGCTGATGATCGCTTCCGGCACGGGCCTCGCGCCGCTGCGGGCGCAACTGATGGAGATGGGCATGCGGGGCGACAATCCGCGCGTGCACCTGTTCTTCGGCGGCAAGTACCCCTGCGACCTCTACGACCTGCAGACGCTGTGGCAGCTGGCCACCACCAATCCGTGGCTCACGGTCGTGCCCGTCGTGGAGGAGACCGAGAACCCGTGGTGGCACCCGGTTCCCGTCGAGGATCCCCCACCGGGCCTGCACCGGCCCCTGCACGGCAAGCTCGGCAAGGTGGTGTCGCAGTTCGGCTCCTGGGCCGATCGGCAGATCCAGATCGCCGGCTCCCCGTCGATGATCCGCACGACGCTCTACGCGCTGTCCGCCGGCGGCACCCCGCGGCAGAACATCAGCTTCGACCCGCTCTAGGCGGCTGACGCCGCCGGTGTGTCCTTTGGGTTGCCCCGACCGCCCAAAGGACGCACCGCCGAGTTATCCCCAGCCGCCCAGTTCCTCCACAGATTGCGGCGATCGGCCGGCTGCCGGTTCCCGAAGAGCCTCGCGCGCCGAATCATGTCTGCCATGCGGTTTCTCCCGGACCTCCCCGAACTCGATCGCATCGTCATGTTCCAGCACGGGATCGTCACCCGTGCCCAGCTCGAACATTACGGACGTACCTGGCCGTGGATCCGGCACCGTCTCGAGAGCGGGCGGTGGCAGCAGGTGCTCCGAGGCGTGTACTCGGTGACGACCGGTCCACTGTCCCGGCCCGCGGCGCTGGCCGCGGCCGTCGCGTTCTCCGGTGAGGCCGCCGTCCTCAGTCACGGCACGGCCGCCGAGGAATGGGGAATGCTGTCCCACGATCCACTCGAACCGGTCCATGTCACCGTGCCGGTGGGATCGTCGGCGAAAGGGCAGTCTGCGACCTTCGCAACGGCGAGGCCGCGCGGCATTCGGTTGCCACATCTCGGAGAAATGCTCCATCCGGGTGTGATCGTCCACCGCAGCAAGGCCCACGCACACATCGGGGTGCCGACGATGCCTCCGCGCACCGGCCGGGCCGACACGGCGCTCGACCTGGCAACAGCCGCCCCCACCCCGCACGACGGCTACGTCCGGTTGATCCGGGTCGTCACCGACAGTCGCATTCCCCTCTCGGAGATCCGACGCCGAATGCAGGAACGGACCCCGTACCGCTACCGGAAAGCGCTCGAGGATGCGGTCCGATTGCTCGCCGACGGCGTCCAGTCGATGCTCGAACTCCGCTATGCGACCGAGGTGGAGCAACGACACGGTCTTCCCCCGGCGCATCGGCAGACGCCGACGGTCGTGGACGGGCGAACGCTGTACGAGGACTGCACCTACGACGTTCACGGCGCCGCGTTGACCGTCCGGCTCGACGGACGCAGGTTCCACTCGATGGCGGAGGTCGCCTTCCGGGACCGTCGCCGTGACAACGCCGCCGAACTCGCCGGCCGCTCCCGCCTGGTGTACGGGTACGACGAGGTCAGCCGTGACCCGTGCGGCGTGGCCGCAGAGATCGAAGCCGTCCTCACCCGCCTCGGGTGGCGACGCAGCACCGACAACAGGTGCAGTTGCGCTACCGGTGTGTCCTTTGGGTTGCCCTGACCGCCCAAAGGACACACCGGCGGGGAAGCCGCCTATCGGTACGACGCGCGCAGGGTCTTCTTGTCCAGCTTGCCCAGCGGGGTGAGCGGCAGAGCGTCGAGGAAGTCCACCGACTTGGGGGCATGCACCGAACCCTTTGCGGCACGAACCTTCTCGATCAGTTCCTCCGCCGGAACGGACTGGTTCTCCCGCAGCACGACGCACGCCTTGACGGCCTCGCCCCACTTGGCGTCGGGCACGCCGACGACCGCGACGGACGCGACGGCCGGGTGCGACGAGATGACGTCCTCGATCTCGCGGGGAAAGACGTTGAAGCCGCCCGTGACGATCATGTCCTTCTTGCGGTCGACGATCGTCAGGAAGCCGTTCTTGTCGGCCCGCGCGACGTCGCCGGTGTGCAACCAGCCGCCGCGCAGCGCCTCGGCCGTCTCGGCGGGCTTGTTCAGGTATCCCTTCATCACGAGCGGTCCGCGTACGCAGATCTCGCCGAGTTCGCCACGAGGCACCTCGTTCAGGTCGTCGTCGAGCAGCCGCACGTCGAGCCACGGCACGGGCCGGCCACAGGTGGCGAGGCGTTCGGGATCGTCGGCGAGGTGATCCTCCTTGCGCAGCACGGAGATCGTCATCCCGCACTCGCTCTGCCCGTAGAACTGGAAGAAAACCGGGCCTAGCCGCTCGATGCCCTCACGCAGCCGCGCCGGCGACATCGCCGACGCACCGTAGAACAGCGTCTCGAGGCTGGACAGGTCGCGGATGTCGAAGTCGGGGTGGTCGAGCAGCAGGTAGATCATGGTCGGCACGAGCATGGTCGCGTTGATGCGGTGCTTCTCGATCGTCTCGAGCACCAGGCCGGGTTCGAAATACGGCAGCACGTAGAGGGATCCGCCGCGCAGCAGGGTGGGGACGAAGAACGCCGCCCCGGCGTGCGAGAGGGGCGTGCAGATCAGGAAGCGCGGCTCGTGGGGCCATTCCCACTCGGCCATCTGGATCTGGGTGAGCGTCGCGCCCGAGCGGAACGACCCCATGACGCCTTTGGGCTTTCCGGTGGTGCCACCGGTGTAGACGACGGACGAGGTGTCCTCGGCCGCCACGGGCGCGGCGACGAGCCGCTGCGGCGTGAACTGTGCCGCGAGAGCGAGGATGTCGGTGCCGACCCGCGACGGACCGAGGGAGAAGACGTTCTTCAGCGTCGGAACCTGCGCCTTCAGTTCGGCGGCGCGTTCCTCGAAGTGGTTCGGATCGAAGATCAGCGTCTCGATCGCGGCGTCGCCGACGATGTACAGGTGGTCCGACAGCGAGCCCATGGGGTTGAGCGCACTGTTGCGGCACCCGGCGACCATCGTCGCGCCCATCGAGATGAGCACCTCGGGACGGTTCTTCGACAGCATCGCCACCGACGAGCCCTGCCCGACCCCCACCGACGCGAGCGCCTGACCGAACCGGCTGATCTCGTCGCGCATCTCCCCGCCGGTGAGCACCACGTCGCCGAGGTACAGGGCCGGCTTGTCCGCGCTGCGTTCGAGGGCGGTGATGAGCAGGTCCGCGGTGAACACGGGACGATGCAGGTCGGCGTACTCGTCGGTCATGGTCGTCCTTCCGGTCGTGGGGGCGGCGTGGTGACGGCTCGACGTGGCAGGGATCACCCTTCGTCACCATAACCGCATCGGCGGCAGAATTGGAACATGTTTCATTTCGGGTGCGGCGCGGGCCTCCCCTAGAGTGGGGCCACCTTCACGCTCGAGTCCCGGGAGTCACACCATGCAGCCGGCCGGACAGTCCCTGCACGCCCCCACCTGTTCGGCGACCGTCGTCGAACACCACCGCCTGCGCCACGACGTCGCCGTGGTGCGTCTCGAAGCCGACACGATGGTGCCGTTCGCGCCCGGGCAGTACCTCGACGTCACGGTGCCGCCGCATCCACGGCTGCCGCGCCGCCTCTCCCCCGCCCTGCCGCCGTCGCTGGACGGCAAGCTCGAATTCCACGTGCGCACCGTGCCGGGCGGCTGGGTCAGCGGCACGATCGTCGCCGGCACCCGCCCCGGCGACGTGTGGACGATCGGCGCGCCGCAGGGCGGCACCCTGCACGTCGACGACTCCGGCCGCACCGTGATCATGGTGGCCGGCGGCACCGGCCTGGCCCCGCTGCGCGCCCTGCTCCTCGACGTCGCGCGCCGGCCGGACCCGCCGCAGACCTTCCTGTTCGTCGGCGGCCGCACGCCCCGCGACCTGTACGCCGCGGACATGCTGATCCTGCTCGCCGAGGCGCTGCCGTGGCTGACGGTGGTGCCGGTCGTCGAATCGGTCGAGGACCCGGAGTTCGGCGACGAGTGGTACGAGCGCATCGTCGCCCACGTCGGCGACCCCGGGTTCCACCCCGACGAACTGCTCGAGGGCAGCCTCGACGAGGTGGTCACCTCCTACGGGGCGTTCGGCGACCACCAGGTGCTCGTGTGTGGGTCGGCGGCGATGGTCCGCGCAACCCTGCGCGAGCTCACCCGGACCGGGACGCCGGCCGGGAACATCCGGTTCGACCCGTACTGACCGGGCCGCAACGGCCGGCCGGTTGACCGGGCGGTACGCCCGCGACGATACTCGAGGGGGCCACCAGCGCGACGAATGAGGGCTGCGCCGGGTCGTGACCGTTCGAATCACGGGAGCTGCCATGGGTATTGCGGATTCGCACCCTGACCCCCCGACGCCGGCAATCCTGTCCCGCGCCCACCTCGACCGGCTGATCGAGGTGCTGCAGACCGAGGGATATCGCGTCGTCGGCCCCACCGTCCGCGACGACGCCATCGTGCTCGACGAGCTCGGGTCGGGACGAGAACTGCCCGACGGGTGGGGCGTGTCGACCGCACCCGGGCGGTATCGGCTGCGGCGGCGCGACGACACCGCCGTGTTCGGCCATTCCGCGGGTCCGCAGTCGTGGAAGCAGTTCCTGCACCCCGCACGACAGCAACTGTGGTCGACCGCTCCGGACGGCAGTTACCGGCCCCCACCGGCGGACGAGACCCGGTACGCCTTCCTCGGCGTCCGCGGCTGCGACCTGGCTGCGATCGGCATCCTGGGCACAGTGCTGACCCGCGGCGCCCATCCCGACGGGGCCACCGCGCGACGGTTCCGCGGGCTGTTCGTCGTCGCGGTCAACTGCACCGAACCCGGCGAGGTCTGCTTCTGCGCCTCGATGGCCACCGGTCCCGCCGCGGGCCCGGGGTACGACCTGGGTCTGACCGAGCGCGTCGACGAGCAGGGACACCGTTTTCTCGTGGACGTCGGGACCGACGAGGGCGCCCGCATCCTGGACCTGCTCCCCCACCGCGACGCCACCGCAGACGAGGCCACTGAAGCCCGCGACGCGGTGGCGGCGGCCGGCGACCGGATGGGACGGAGCATGCCCGAGGTCGACCTGCGGGCGATGCTCCGCGACGCCCGCGAGGCGGACGTCTGGGACGATGTCGCCGATCGCTGCCTTACCTGCGGAAACTGCACGATGGTGTGCCCCACCTGCTTCTGTACGTCGACGGAGGACGTCACCGACCTCGCCGACGGGCACGCCGGCAGGTGGCAGCACTGGGCGTCCTGTTTCGAACCGGACTTCTCCTACATCCACGGCGGTGACGTCCGGGCGTCCGGCCGGAGCCGGTACCGGCAGTGGATCTCGCACAAGCTCGGCACCTGGCACGACCAGTTCGGCAGCTCGGGATGTGTCGGCTGCGGCCGTTGCATCGACTGGTGCCCGGTCGGCATCGACATCACCGCGGAGGCGGCCCGCCTCACCGGCGCGCTCGCCACCCACGACGACGAACCGGACGGGCACCGATGACGACCCCACCGCTCGACGGCATCCGGCCCCTGGCGGGGCTGGACCGGGAGGCGCGGGATCGGATCGCCGCGCTCGCCCACCCGGTCCGCTTCGCCGCGGGGGAGCACGTCTTCCACGAGGGCGGGGAGGCGCGCAGTTGCTGGCTGCTGCAGGAGGGCCGGGTGGATCTGTACACGGTGGTGCCCGGCCGCGGCCAGGTCACCCTCGACACGTTCGTCGAGGGCGACGTCCTGGGATGGTCGTGGCTGACGCCGCCCCACCGCTGGCACTACGGGGCCGTCGCGGCCACAGCGACCTCGGCTCTGGAGGTGGACGCCGCGGCGCTGCAGGCGCTGAGCGAGACCGACGCCGAGTTCGGATACACGGTGATGCGGGCCCTGTTCGGGGCCCTCCTGGAGCGGTTGCAGGCCACCCGGGCGCGACTGCTGGACCTGTATGCGGGTTCCGATGTTCGGTGACCTCGCGCAAGACACCGCAGCGGCGCCGGACGCGCCGATGCTGCCGAGCGCCCACCGGGTTCGCGCGCGGACCGTCGAGACCGCCGATGCGGTGACACTGTCGCTGGCCCCGCTGGGGGCGCCGCGACCGCGGTTCCGGCCCGGCCAGTTCATGATGCTCTACGCCCCCGGGGTCGGCGAGATCGCGATCTCGATCAGCGGGGATCCCACCGACACGACCGGGGAGCTGGTCCACACCGTACGGAAGGTGGGTGCGGTGAGCCGGGCCCTGCACGACGCCGCGCCGGGCGCGATCGTCGGCGTGCGCGGCCCGTTCGGGGCAGGCTGGGACCTCGAGTCGTGCACGGGCCGGGACCTGGTGATCGTCGCCGGCGGAGTGGGTTTGGCCGCGGTGCGGGCCGCCGTTCTCGGCGCGGTGGCCGCGCGCGGTGACTTCCGGCGCGTCGTGCTCGTGGTCGGAGCACGCCGGCCGGCCGAGATCCTGTATCGGCGCGAGCTACAGGACTGGGCCGACGGCGGCGTGGAGGTCCGGCTGACGATCGACCAGCCGGTCCAGGGCTGGTCCGGGTCGGTCGGATTCGTCACCGAACCGCTGGCCCGGCTCGACCTCGATCCCGGGCGGACGACGGCACTGCTGTGCGGGCCGGAGGCGATGATGCGGTTCTCGGCCCGGGTGTTGCTGGGCAAAGGGATTCGGCCCCCGGACATCCGGGTCTCGCTCGAACGGAACATGCAGTGCGGGATCGGACTGTGCGGGCACTGCCAGCTCGGCGAGATCCTGCTCTGCCGGGACGGCCCCGTGCTGGATTACGCGGTGGCCGGACCGCTGCTGCACGTACGGGAGCTGTAATGGACAGGCCGAAGCTCGCGGTGTGGAAGTTCGCGTCGTGCGACGGATGTCAGCTGTCCGTGCTGGACTGCGAGGACGAACTGCTCGCCTTGTCGGGTGCGGTGCAGATCGCCCATTTCCTCGAACTGTCGAGCGCCGTCGACGACGGTCCGTACGACCTGTCGCTGGTCGAGGGCTCGATCACCACCGCCGCGGACGTCACGCGCATCCACCGGGTCCGGGAGCAGTCCCGGACCCTCGTCACGATCGGCGCGTGTGCAACCGCCGGCGGCATCCAGGCGTTGCGCAACTTCGCCGACGTCGCCGAGTTCACCTCGATGGTCTACGCCCACCCGGAGTACATCGAGACGCTGGCGACGTCGACGGCGATCGCGGCGCACGTGCCGGTCGACTTCGAGTTGCGCGGCTGCCCGATCGATCGGCGCCAGTTGCTCGAGGTGATCACCGCGTTCCTGGCCGGCCGCCGGCCGAACATCCCGAACACCAGTGTGTGCACCGAATGCAAGCGCCGGGGTTTGACCTGTGTGATGGTCGCCGACGGCACGCCCTGCCTGGGACCGGTGACCCACTCCGGCTGCGGCGCCCTGTGCCCGGCGCAGTCGCGCGGCTGCTACGGCTGTTTCGGGCCGACGACCGACCCCAACATCGCGTCGCTCGCCGGGTGGCTGCGCACGTGCGGCATGAGCGACGACGACATCGACCGCGCCTTCGCGACATTCAACGTCGGCGCACCCGCACTCGCCGAGAGGCACTGCCGTGAGCGGAAGCCGTAGAGAGCTGACGGTCCGTGCTCTCGCCCGCGTCGAGGGCGAGGGCAGACTGAACGTGTCGGTGCGCGACGGGCAGGTGCAGCGCGCGGAGCTGAACATCTACGAGCCGCCCCGGTTCTTCGAGTCGTTTCTGCGGGGAAGGGATTTCCGCGAGCCTCCGGACATCACCTCCCGGATCTGCGGGATCTGCCCCGTCGCCTACCAGGTCAGCGCCTGCAATGCGCTGGAGCAGGCCTGCGGGGTCGAGCTCGACGAGCCGGTGCTGAACCTGCGCCGCCTGCTCTACTGCGGCGAGTGGATCGCCAGCCACGTGCTGCACATCTACTTCCTGCATGCCCCCGACTTCCTCGGCCTGCCCGACGCGATCGCCCTCGCCGAGCGTCACCGGAGCGCGCTCGAACGCGGGCTGGCCCTGAAGAAGGCCGGCAACGCGATCCTCGAGCAGGTCGGCGGGCGACCCATCCACCCGGTCAACGTGCGGATCGGGGGTTTCCATCGCGCGCCCACCCGCGCGGAGCTCGCGCCGCTCGCCGAGCGACTGCGCCGCGCCCTCGACGACGCGCTCGACACGGTCCGCTGGGTGGCCGGGTTCGACTTTCCCGATATCGATCTCGATCACGACCTGCTCGCCCTGCACCGGCCGGACCGCTACGCCATCGAGGACGGGCAGATCCGTTCGTCGACCGGATCCTCCTTCGCCGCAGCACAGTTCCCGGACCATGTGGTCGAACACCAGGTCCCGCACTCGACGGCCCTGTACGCGCGGCTCGACGGGCGCCGGTACCTGACCGGACCCCTGGCCCGATACACCCTGAACTCCGCGCAGCTGTCGGACACCGCACGACAGTCGGCACACGCAGCCGGACTGGGAGCGGGATGCCGTAACCCGTTTCGCAGCATCGTTGTTCGCGCCGTCGAAACCGTCTATGCGGTGGAGGAGGCGCTCCGCCTGATCGCCGGATACGAGCGTCCCGGTCGGCCCGGCACCCAGGTCGCCGCCCGCGCCGCGACAGGGCACGGCGTCAGCGAGGCACCGCGGGGACTGCTGTACCACCGTTACGAGCTCGGCGGCGACGGACTGATCCGCTCGGCCGTGATCGTTCCCCCGACCTCCCAGAACCAGGCTGCCGTCGAACACGATCTGCGCACGCTGATCGCCGGTCATCTGGAACTGTCCGATGCCGATCTGACATCGCTGTGCGAACGGGTGATCCGCAACTACGACCCGTGCATCTCGTGTGCCACACACTTCCTCGACCTCACGATCGACCGCGGGTGATCGCGACGAACTTCGTGGTGATCGGCGTCGGCAACGAGTACCGCCGCGACGACGGCGTCGGGCCCGCGGTGGCCCGGGCCGTCGGCCGGTCCCGGCCCGGATGGCGCGTCCTGATCTCCGACGGCGAGCCGACGGCAATGCTGGACGCGTGGGCCGGGACGCGGTTGGCGGTCGTCGTCGACGCCACCGTCGGCACCGGTCCGCCCGGCGCGATCCGGCGGCACGAGATCGGGGATGCGAGTCTCGCCCGCCGCCCGCGACACGCCGGCTCGCACAGCCTCGGCCCCGCCGAGGCGTGGGCGCTGAGCCGGACCCTGGGCGTCGACCCCGGTCGGGTCGTGGTCTACACCCTCGAGGTGGCCGAGGTCGGTTACGGCGTCGGCCTGACGCCCGCCACCGCCGCGGCACTGCCCGCCGTGGTGCGGGCAGTGATCGACGAATGCGAGCGGTAACGCCGTTGCCGAGTCATCCGTTCGCGGGAACGGCCGCCTTCGCGGCGTCCTGCGCGGCGATGTAGCCGTACACCAGGCCCTGACCGATCGTCGCCCCCGCACCGGGGTACGTGTTGCCGAAGGCGTTGGCGGCAGTGTTGCCGATCGCGTACAGGCCGTCGACGACGCTGCCGTCCTCGCGCAGCACCCGCGCCCGCTCGTCGGCCTTCACACCACCGCACGTGCCGAGATCGCTCAGCGTCATCTTCACCGCATAGAGGGGCCCGTCCGTCAGCGGCCGCAGGTTGGGATTGGGCTCGACGGTGGGGTCACCGTAGTACCGGTCGTAGGCACTCGCACCACGGCGGAAGTCGGCGTCCGTGCCGGCGGCCGCGGCATCGTTGAACCGGCGGAAGGTCTCGGTGAACGCCCCCTCCGGCAGGCCGGCCGCGCGGGCCAGCGCCGCCGGATCGTCCGCCCGGTGCGCGATTCCGGCCCGGATCCACGCCTCCGGGATGGGCTGCCGCGGGAACAGCCCGCCGCCGAAGATGTAGCTGTTGCGGTAGCGCTGGTCGAACACGATCCACATCGATTCGACCGGGTCACCGGCGCGTTCCCGGTCGAGCACGAGCTGGCCGAACGACATGTAGTCGGTCGCCTCGTTGACGAACCGGCGACCGGTGTGGTCGACGATGAAGGAGCCGGGCAGTGCCCGCTCGGCGAGCATCACCATCGGCGGGCGCCCCTTCATTGCGGCGACGGCGGGGAACCACCAGGCCTGGTCCATCAGGTCCGTCGCGGCGCCCACGTCGAGCGCGGCGCGGATGCCGTCGCCCGTGTTGCCCTCGGCGCCGAGACTCTCGTGCTCGCCGAGCCGTTCGGACTGGTACTTGTGCCGCAGCGCCATGTCGTGGTCGAAGCCGCCCGCCGCGAGCACGACACCGCGCCGCGCGGTCACGGTCACCTCCCGCCCGTCGCACGCGACGACGGCACCGGTGACCCGATCACCCTCGGTGAGCAGCCGCACGAGCGTGGTCTCGGTCCACACCGGGATCCCGGCCCGGACCACGCCGGCGAACAGGCCGGCCGCGAGTGCCTGGCCCCCGGCGACGTACTCGCGCTTGAGGGCGAGCCCGGCGACACCCTGTGCGAGGCGACGGAAGATGCGCGGGAACGCCTTCGACGGCTTCCGCGCCATGAGGTTCATCCACTTGTAGTCGGCGCCGGTCACCGGCATCGGCAGGCCGGCCTTCATCAGTCCCGGCCGCAGCCGCTCGCGTTCGGGCCCGAGGACGGACACGTCGAAGGGACGGCACTCGCACGTGCGGCCGACGGCGGACCCGCCGGGCAGCTCGGGATGGTAGTCGGAATACCCCTTGGCCCAGAACAACCGCATGGGGGTGGTGCGCTGCAGCATCTCGACGGTGGCGGAGCCGTGATCGAGGAACGCCGCACCCCGCTCCGCCGGTGCGGACTCGCCGACCACGGACCGGATGTAGGTGCCGGCCCGGTCGAGCGTGTCACCGGAACCGGCCTTGCGGAGCACGGGATTCGCGGGCACCCAGAAGGCCCCGCCGGAGCGCGCCGTGGAGCCGCCGACGTACTCCGTCTTCTCGACGATCAGGGTGGACAACCCCAGCTCGTGCGCGGTGAGCGCGGCGGCCATGCCGGTGCCGGACCCGATCACGAGCAGGTCCACGGTGGTGTCGTGGGCGGGGGTCACCGGTACGGAATTCGTCGCCATCGATCTGCTCCTTCACGTCATTGCCGCTGGGGGACGATAGGTCGTCGACGCCGGAGGGCGGTGCGGACCTCGGAGCGAGGCTAGGTCACGTCGACACCGCCCATCGGGAGGTGTCCCGCCCACCGGGACGCCCCCGGACGAACGGTCCGCCCAGCGGGAGAACCCCTTCTGTGCCGCTCACGACGCCGCCCAGCATGGCCTCGATGCCTGTTTCGGGCGCAGCACCCACCGGCTCCGGAGGACACGATGACGCAGAGCGCACCCCCCACCACACCCGACGACGAAGTCCGCACCATCGAGGCCGACGCGGAACCGACCCGCTTCGCGCGCGGCTGGCACTGTCTCGGGCTGGCCCGCACCTACCGGGACGGCAAGCCCCACCAGGTCGACGCGTTCGGCACCAGCCTCGTCGTCTTCGCCGACAGCACGGGCGAACTGCAGGTCCTCGACGCCTACTGCCGGCACATGGGCGGCAATCTCGCACAGGGCGAGATCAAGGGCGACTCGGTGGCCTGCCCGTTCCACGACTGGCGCTGGGGCGGCAACGGCCGGTGCACCGGCATTCCGTACGCGCGCCGCGTCCCCCCGCTCGCGCGGACGCGGTCGTGGACCACCCTGGAGCGCAACCAGCAACTGTTCGTCTGGCACGATCCCGAAGGCAACCCGCCGCCGGCGGACGTGACGATCCCCGAGATCGAGGGCGCCGGCACCGACGAGTGGTCCGACTGGACGTGGAACTCGGTGCTCATCGAGGGCTCGCACTGTCGCGAGATCGTCGACAACGTCGTGGACATGGCGCACTTCTTCTACGTCCACTACAGCGTCCCGCGGTCGTTCGAGAACATCTTCGAGGGCCACGTCGCCACGCAGATCATGTCGTTCAACCAGCGCACCGACGTCGAGCTGGACATCGACTTCGGTGCGGACAACTTCTCGCGCTCCGAGGCGTCGTACCACGGCCCCTCCTACATGATCGACAAGCTGTGGACGGAGACCGGCGAGGCCACGATCGAGACGGTTCTCATCAACTGCCACTACCCCGTCACGCCCACCTCGTTCGTGCTGCAGTACGGCGTGATCGTCAAGCGCCTGCCGGGCATGTCCGCCGAGGAGGCGAATGCCATGGCCGCCCACTTCGGCGGGGGCACCGAGAAGACGTTCGAGCAGGACATCGAGATCTGGAAGAACAAGGCCAAGATCGACAATCCGCTGCTGTGCGACGAGGACGGTCCGGTCTACCAGCTGCGCCGCTGGTACCAGCAGTTCTACGTCGACGTCGCGGACATCACCCCGGACATGACCAACCGCTACGAGTTCGCGATCGACACCGCGAAACCGGCCGCACGGTGGGAACAGCAGATCGCCGAGAATCTCGCTGCCCGTGCGCAGTCCGCCCCCGAACCGGTCGCCTGAGCGTCCGCCGTCAGAGTCGAGGAGACACCATGAGTTACGAAGTCCTGAAGCACATCGACGCGATGGCGGACGATCTGTTCGCCGAAGGTGTGGAAGCCGAGCGGCTCGGCCGTCTCGCGGACGGGACCGCCGAGAAGATGAAGGAGGCCGGCTCGATCCGCATGCTCCAGCCCCGCGAGTTCGGCGGTTTCGAGTCGCACCCGAGGGAATTCGCGGAGACCGTGATGCGCACGGCCGCGCTGAACCCCTCCGCGGGATGGGTACACGGCATCGTGGGTGTGCATCCCTGGCAGCTCGCCTTCGCGGATCCCCGCGTGCAGCAGGAGATCTGGGGTGAGGATCCGGACACCTGGATGGCGTCGCCCTACATGCCGGGTGGCATCGTCACCCCGGTCGACGGCGGCTTCCGGTTCTCGGGCAACTGGCAGTTCTCCTCCGGCACGGACCATTGCGACTGGGCCTTCCTCGGCGCCTTCGTCGGTAACCCGGACGGCTCGGTGGCGCAGCCTCCGAAGATGGCGCACGTCATCATCCCGCGCACCGACTACCGGATCGTCGAGGACTCCTGGGATGTGGTGGGCCTGCGGGGTACCGGGTCGAAGGACGTGGTGGTCGAGGACGCGTTCGTTCCCGAGTACCGCGTCATGTACTACGACGACCTGATCGACGGCAGTGCGGTGGCCCGCTACGGCCGCACCGAGACTCTCTACAAGCTGCCCTGGTCGACGGCCTTCCCGCTGGGCATCACCGCCGCCACGATCGGCATCTGCGAGGGACTGGTGCTGCACGCGGACGTCTACCAGGCCGACCGGATCAACGCGCAGGGCACCGCAGTCAAGGACGATCCGTACACGATGTACGTGTTCGGTGAGGCCGTCGCCGATCTGCGGGCCGCACGCGATTCGCTGCTGTCGAACGTCGACCGGATCTGGGATCTCGTCGACTCGGGGCAGACCCCGACGTTCGAGCAGCGCGCCGCGAGCCGGCAGACGCAGGTCCAGGCGGCGTGGCGGGCGGTGAACGCGATCGACCGCATCTACCCGCGCTGCGGTGGGAACGCGCTGCGGATGGACAAGCCCCTGCAGCGGTTCTGGCGCGACGCCCACGCCGGCCTGCACCACGCGATCCACCAGCCGGGGACGGTGCTGCACGCCGCGACCCTCAGCCGCCTCGGCGCGGACCCGCAGGGTCCGCTGCGGGCGATGATCTGACCGATTCGAGTTCAGCCGGGAGACGACAGTGTCCGACATCAAGAGTTTGGGCTACATCAAGATTCAGACCGACGACATGGACCGGTGGCGGACCTTCGCGTTCGACGTCCTCGGGTTCGCCGAGGGGTCGGGACCGGAACCCGATGCCCTGTACCTGCGCATGGACGAGCGCACGGCACGCATCGTGGTCGCCCCCGGCGACAGCGACCGGGTGGTCGACGTCGGTTGGGAGGTGCGCGATCATGCGGCGCTGGCGCGGGTGCGACGCTCCGTGGAGGCCGCCGGCGTCGCCGTGAAGGTGCTCTCGGCCGAAGAGGCGGACGCTCGGCGCGCCGAGGAGGTGATCGCCTTCCAGGACCCCTCCGGCACCTCCGTCGAGGTGTTCCACGGTCCCGTCCTCGACCACAGTCCGGTGGTGACGCCGTACGGTGATCGATTCGTCACGGGCGCACAGGGTCTCGGGCACGTCGTACTTCCGGTCACCGATCCCGAAGCCACGTTCGGGTTCTACACCGAGGTGCTCGGCTTCCTGCCCCGCGGCGCCTTCCGCCTGCCGACGCCTCCCGAGGTCGGGCCGATGCGCATCCGGTTCCTCGGCGTGAACCAGCGACACCACAGCCTGGCGCTCATGCCCGTCCCCGCAGGCAAGGACCCCGGCCTGATCCACATCATGGTGGAGGTCGACACCCTCGATGCCGTCGGCCGGGCCCTCGACCGGGTGACGCGTGAGGGGTATTCCGTCTCGTCGACGCTGGGTCGGCACACCAACGACAAGATGGTGTCCTTCTACGTCCGCGCTCCCGGGGGTTGGGACATCGAGTACGGCACCGACGGGATGGCGGTCGACGAGCGGTACTACACCGCGGAGGAGATCACCGCCGACAGCTACTGGGGACACGACTGGTCCGGCAGCGAGCCACTCGGCGTGATGTCCTGATCGCCGCGACGGCCGGGCCCCGCACGACCGCCGTGCGGGGCCTCGCCACGCCCGGATCGGTGACGCACTTCACAACGCGTCCGTGATGTGACACTATTTCTAATCGAAATAGCCAGCTCATCCGCGCATGTGAGTGAGGAGCCTCCGTGACGATTCCCGCCACCCCCGCCACCCCCAGTGCCGTCATCGACCGGGTGGGTCTCGTCCTCGACACGTTCGACGAGACCGGACGGCTGACGCTCGCCCAGATCGTCCGCCGCACCGGTCTCCCCCGTTCGTCGGTGCACCGCATCCTCGAGCGCCTGGTCGAACTGCGATGGTTGCGGCGCGAGGGCCGCGAGTACGCACTCGGGCTGCGGCTGATGGAACTGGGATCCCTCGCCGTGCACCAGGACGGCCTGTGTGCCGCCGCACGCCCCCACCTGCACGAGCTGCACCGCGCCACCGGACTGGTCGTCCACCTCGCGGTCCTCGACGGCACCGACGTCGTCTATCTCGACAAACTCGGGGGACGCCTCGACAGCGCCGTCCCGACCCGCGTCGGGGGGCGCCGGCCCGCACCGCACGCCGCCCTGGGTAAGGCGCTGCTCGCGTACGCCGGCGCCCAGGGCGCCGAGTTCGAACGCATCCGGGAGACGGGGGTTGCGTACGAACGCGGACAGGCCGTGCCGGGGCTCGGGTGCATCGCCGTTCCCGTCGGTCCCGTCGGCTCCGCTCCCGCCGCGGTCTCCGTGTGCGGGCCGTTGCAGCACATGCCGTTCGACCACCGGCTCAGCGGACGCGTGCGCATGGCAGCCACCGCGACCTGGCGCGGGTACGACCGGCAGCGCTTCGCTGCCGCATCCCGGCGCCCCCGGCTGCACTCTGCCTGACCAAACCCCGGCGCCTGACCAAACCCCGGCGCCCAACCCACCCCCGGCGCCCGACCGACCCCCGGCGCCTGACCAACCCCCGGCGCCCGACCGCTATTCGGCGGGAGCCGGTCCGTCACCGCCGTCCTCGTCGTGAGCGCTCAGCGTCTGCTCCACGGTGCGCCAGCTACCTCGCCGCCGCGGCTGCGGAACACCGTTCTCGTCGATGTCGCTGCGCGCGAATCGCGCTGCCGCCTCGTCGATCTCGTCGAGCAGCTCCTCGAACAGCGCGATCTCCGTACGAAAGTAGCGCTCGGACCAGCGCAGGCTCAGCAACGGGAACGCCCAGCTCGGTTCGACGTCCGAATGGTCCGCGTAGTTCCGGACGCGCCCGAGGTTCTCCTCGAGATTGGCGATGTGATCCCGCACGATCGACTTCAGCTTCTCGGGTTCGTTGAGGTGACCCAGGTACATACGCAGCATCACCCCGTGCTTGAGCACCGGAGCCTCGACCGGAGCCTCCCGCGACCATGCCCGGACCGCCCCCACGCCGGTCGGCGTGATCGAGTAGACACGCCGGCTGCGGGCCCCGGGCTCGGAGATCGATCGCGACCGCACGAATCCCAGCTTCTCGAGTTTCTTCAGCTCCCCGTACACCTGGCTGACCGACGGACTCCAGTAGAAGAAGCTCAGGCTCCAATCCGCCCACTTCTTCACGTCGTTGCCCGTCATCTCCTCCCCCAGTGCCAGAACCCCCAGCACCGCCCAACTCGTCGCGGGTAGACCGGGATACGCGGCAGGAGCGGAATCGGACACCCCGCGAGCCTAACAACCCCGCCACCCTCGACCACCTGCGCCGATCTCCCGCTCCGCGGGCTGCACCGATCTCCCGCTCCGCGGGCTGCACCGATCTCCCGCTCCGCGGGCTGCACCGATCTCCCGCTCCGCGGGCTGCGCCGACCTCCCGCTCCGCGGGCTGCGCCGATGTCCCGCTCCGCGGGAGACGAGCCCCCACTGCGGCGGCCGCGCCGTTAGCGTCCGGGAGAGCAGCCGCGAGAACCGACAGGAGCGTCCACGATGACCGACCTCGCCACCCGTACGGACCACATCCGCGCCACCGTCACGGCCTACCTCGCCGCCGTCGCGAACGGCACCGCCGACGAGATCACCGCCCTCTACGCGCCCGACGCCACCGTCGAGGATCCGGCCGGCAGCGAACCGAAGGTGGGTCACGAGGCCATCCGGGCGTTCTACCGCGCGGTGGAGAAGACCCGGAACGAAACGGAGCTGCTGACGCTCCGCATCACCGACGCCGGCGCCGCCTTCCACTTCCGGGTGGTCACCGAAGCCGACGGGCAGCGCTACGAGATCGAACCCATCGATGTCATGACGTTCGACGAGAACGGCCTCGTCACGAGCATGCGGGCCTTCTGGGCCCCGGCCGACATGCGCCGGAACTGAGAGGGTCCGTCGTGCACCCCGTCACCTGCCGCACCTGCGGCAACCGCGTCCTCGCCGAGAAGTACAGTCCCGTCCACACGAGCATCCAGTGGCTCACCGACGCCGCACGGTCGTGCGCGCGCTTCCGCGCCGACGCCGAGCACGGTCGCGCCGCACTCCACACCTGCGCCGACCTGCGCGAGACCGTCGACGAGCTCGCCGACCGCGGTGAACTGCCGATCACCGCTCGCAGCTGCCCCACGCCCGGCCGGCTCGACTGACCGCGTCGTCCGAACCCGACCGGTCACCGCCGTCGCGCTCCCGCCGACCGGGAGCATTTGCATCGCACGCACCGGCATGACGGACACTGGACACAGACCTACCCGAGAGGAGCCTCGATGGCCGCGGAACACACGGTGCTCGATCCCCGGACCATGCGCGACGTGCTGGGCAACTTCTGCACCGGCGTCACCGTCGTGACCGGCCACGACGGCCGTGAACCGCTGGGATTCGCGTGCCAGTCGTTCGCGTCGGTGTCGCTGGATCCACCGCTCGTGTCGTTCTGCCCCGCCCGCACGTCGCAGACCTGGCCGAAAATCCGGGAGATCGGCACCCTCGCGATCAACGTCCTGTCCCACGACCAGCGCGATACGTGCATGGCGTTCGCCGTCAGCGGCGGCGACAAGTTCACCGGCGTGGACTGGACGCGCGGGGACAACGGCGCACCCGCGCTCGCGGGCGCCCTGGCCCGGATCGAGGCGGTGGTCGAGGCCGAGCACGACGCCGGGGACCACACCATCGTCGTCGCCCGCGTCACCGGGCTCACCGCGCTGCACGACGACGGCCCGCTGCTGTTCTACCGCGGCGGCTTCGGGCGGTACACGACCGAGGCGATCCTCGACGAGGAGACCGCCACCGACGTGAACCCGGTGCGGTGACCGGCGACGAGGCGCACGTCACGGAATAGCGGACCGGCCGGGGTGGTTGGACCGATCGTGTGCCCGGATCCCGACACCGGGCCCCGGACACGCGAAGGATCCCGGTGACCACACCACTATCGATTCTCGACCTGGCTCACATCGGCCGTGGCGAAACCGCGCGCGACAGCTTCGCCGCGAGCGTGGACATGGCGCAGCGCGCCGAGCAGTGGGGCTACCACCGCATCTGGTACGCCGAACACCACAACATGCCGACCATCGCGTCGTCGGCCACCAGCGTGCTGATCGCGCACGTCGCCGCGCACACCTCCACCATCCGGCTCGGCGCCGGGGGCATCATGCTGCCCAACCATTCGCCGCTGACCATCGCCGAACAGTTCGGCACCCTCGAGACGCTGCACCCGGGCCGCATCGACCTCGGTCTCGGTCGCGCCCCCGGCAGCGACCAGAACACGCTGCGGGCGTTGCGCCGCGACCCGTCGTCGGCCGACAGCTTCCCGCAGGACGTGCTCGAGCTGCAGGCCTACCTGCGCGGGCAGTCCCGCATCCCGGGCGTCGACGCCGTCCCCGGCAAGGGCACGAACGTGCCGCTGTACATCCTCGGCTCCTCGCTGTTCGGGGCGAAACTCGCCGCGCTGCTCGGCCTTCCGTACGCGTTCGCGTCGCACTTCGCGCCGCAGGCGCTCGAGGACGCCGTCGCGCTGTACCGGCGCGAGTTCCAGCCGTCCGAGCAACTGTCCGAGCCGTACGTCGTCGCGGGCGTCGGCGTGATCGCCGCGGACACCACGGACGAGGCGGACGCCCTGTTCGAGGCCACCAAGCGGCAGCGCATCCGGCAGATGCTCGGCCGGGGCCGCACGTTCACCGACGAGGAAGTCGAGATGCTGCTCGACGCCCCCGCCGGGCAGCAGGTGCTGCAGATGCTGCGCTACACCGCCGTCGGTACCCCGGGTGAGGTGCGCGACTATCTCGACCGCTTCACCGAGCGCGCGCAGGCCGACGAACTGATCGTCGTGTCGTCGGCGCCGGGCCGCAAGGCGTGGCTGCGCTCGCTCGAACTGCTGGCCCAGGTCAGCGGGCTCGTCCCGGCCTGAGGGCCGTTCCGTCGGGCTCGGCGGCCGGGACGGTGACGATCACCGTCGTCCCGTCGCCGGGCGCCGACCGCACCACGGCGGTACCGCCGACGGACTCGACGCGCAGCACGTGCGACGCCAGTCCGATGTGTCCCTGCCCGACCCGGTCGGGAAGCGTCGCCGGGTCGAACCCGCAGCCGTCGTCGGCCACCTCGAGCACCATGTCGGGGCCGCGGCGCACCAGCCGCACCCGCACCGACGTCGCCTTCGCATGCTTGACGACGTTTCCGAGCAACTCCCTCGCCACGGAGAACAGCAGCGCCTCCTCGCGCGGGAAGGACCCGTCGACGACGACGTCGACGGCGAACCCGCCGCGTCGCGCGCTCTGCTCGGCCAGCTCGCGCAGCGCAGTGGCGAGCCCGAGCTGCGACAGCACCTGCGGGTGCAGCGTCGTCACGGTCGAGCGCAACTGCCGGGCGGCCTCGCGCAGCGCGGTGTCCGCGGCGAGCAGCGCGTCGTCGGGACGCCGCTCGCCGGCTTCCTCCACGTCCAGGCGGGCGGCGAGCACGTTCTGCAGCGGACCGTCGTGCAATTGTTCGGCGAGCAACTGCCGTTCGCGGCTCTCCGCGTCGAGGGCCTCGGTGACGAGCCGTCGCCGCGTAGCCAGCAGCGCGGCAACCGCGTCCGCCCGGTGCGCGAGCACCACGGACAGACCGGTCATCGCGGCAGCCAGCCACACCATGAAACCGAAGTAGAGGTACACCACCGCGGGCAGATCGACACCGTCGTCCCGGACCGCGTAGAACAACCACACGAGCAGGAAGCCTGTGGCGGTGGCGACGCCGACCGCCGCCGTCCACCAGGGCCGGTGCAGGAACGTGACGGTGACGGGCAGCAGGAAGAACACCGGCAGGAGCACCGACGTCGCACCGCCGGAGGCGGCACACAGGCCGAGCAGCGCGACGATGTCGACCAGCGTGGGAGCCCACCACGAGTGCCGGACGGGCCCGCGGAGCACCAGAACGAGCCACCCGAGCGCCGCGAGGGCGTAGCCGGTGAGGACGGTCAGGAACAGGACGGGCAGCCAGTGCGCCACCACGATCACCGGGCCCACCAGGGCCATGAGTGCGATCAGCGGCAACCGCAGCATCGCCACCCAGCGGACCGTGTCGCCGGAGTAGTCCCCGACCGCGGCGTCCCGGTCGCTCACTCGAGCATTCCCCGGCGCATCGCCTCCGCGACCGCCGCGGCCCGATCGGACACCCCGAGCTTTTCATAGAGGCGCTGCACGTGTGTCTTCACCGTCGACGGCGCCAGGTACAGCTGCGCCGCGATCGACGGAACGGACCGGCCCTGGGCGATCATCGTCAACACCTGCCGTTCCCGGTCGCTGAGAACAGGCCCGGACGGTTCGCTGCGCCGGCGCACCTCCGCGACCAGTCCGGAGGCCAGCTCCGGGGGAAGCACGTCCCGGCCGTCCGCGCAGTCGAGCACCGCCGCGACGATCTCGGCGCGCGTCGACTCCTTGGGCAGGAATCCGCACGCGCCCTCCTGCAACGCGTGATAGACGATCGCGGCGTCGTCGTGCGCGGACAGCAGCAGCACCCGCGTGGGCAACCCGTCGCGCCGGACGGCGGCGGCCACCGCGGCACCGTCGAGGTGCGGCATGCGGTAGTCGAGCAGGGCCACGTCCGGCCGACGGGTGCGGATCAGATCCAGGGCGGCGGCACCGTCCCCGGACTCGCCGATCACCTCGATCCGTTCGCTGCCGGACAATGCCCGCACCACCCCGTCGCGGAACAGGGGGTGGTCGTCGCCGACCACCACGCGCACGGGCATACCTCATCGTGGCACGGGCACGCTTTCCGTGTCCCCCGGTCGGGGGACACGGGAATTCCTCCTCGCCGCATCCCGTCGGGGGACAGACCGGCGCCGGGAAGCGGCGCATAGTTGGGGCATCCCCGAGCAGGAGGGTCCCGAGCATCCGATGCACACCCGCAACCCGGTCGCGTGCCCCAGCATCGCACTCACCATCAGGAACGACACGAGCGAGCCGATGGTGCTGCGCGACAGCGCGTTGCCCGAGGGCCGGTGGATTCTTCCACCGCCGCCGTCGCTGCGGCCCGGCGAAGCCGCGACCGTCGCCGCGAGCACCGGCGACGACCTCGGGATCGGGATCCGGCTGACGTATTCACTACCCGGCGGCGCCCGCGCGATCTTCCTCGCCCAGACGTACCGATACGGCGACAGCAGCGTCGACGGCACCCGCATCGAACCGGACGAGGGATACGTCGTCCACACGCAGATCGACCGGCGCTTCCCGCACATGTGCGCGCACTACTCGGTGTCGCTTCCGGACCCCACCTGACAGCCGAACGGCCGCACCGCGTAACGACCGAATGTCACATCGCGTCGATCGAATCGACGCGATGTGACATTCGGCCACAACGGTATCGGGTGAATGCAGGGGCTGACCGGGGCTACCTGTCGCGCTGGTGCTTCGGCTTCCAGACCACCAGCGCGTTGCTGCGCGGTATCGGCACCAGCGCCCGGCGCGACGCGTGCAGCTGCGCGATCTCGGCTGCCATTTCCGTCACCCGCTGCTGCAGGGCCTCGACCTGATTGGTCAGCTCGATGATCCGCTTGATACCCGCGAGGTTCACGCCCTCGTCCTGCGACAGGCGCTGCACCTCACGCAGCAGCGCCACGTCGCGGGGCGAGTAACGGCGTCCACCACCGCGGGTGCGGTGCGGGGTGACCAGACCGAGCCGGTCGTAGTTGCGCAGTGTCTGCGCGTGCATGCCGGCCAGTTCCGCCGCCACCGAGATCACGTAGACCCGGGCGTCGGGGTCCATCGGCGAATCGTTCCGGTTGCGGTTCTCGCTCATCATGCACCTGCCCAGCCCGCCCGTGGATCGAAGCCGTTCGCCTGCTCCGCGTGCATGTACGCCCGCAGCGCTTCGATCGCCTGATCGTCCAGATGCTGGGGCACGGCCACCTTGACCGTCACCAGCAGATCACCGGCGCCGCCCCCGCGCTTCGGGACGCCGCGCCCGCGCACCCGCAGCACCCGCCCGTCGGCGGTGCCGGCCGGGATCTTCAGCCCGACCCGTCCCTCCAACGTGGGAACCGAGACGGTGGTGCCGAGCACCAGTTCGCCGTAGCTGACCGGCAGGACCAGCGTCAGGTCGTCGCCGTCGCGGCCGAAGACCTTGTCGGCGCGGACGTGCACGGTGACGAACAGGTCACCGGACGGGGCGCCGCGCAGTCCCGCCTCGCCCTGGCCGGCCAGCCGGATGCGCTGGCCGTCCCGGACCCCGGGTGGGATCCGCACCGTGATGGTGCGGGTGCGGTTCTGGACACCGGACCCCCGGCAGTCGGTGCACGGCTCGTCGATGATCGAACCGGTGCCCCGGCAGTCGTCGCACGGTTCGGAGAATCCGAACGCACCCTGGTTGCGCGAGACGATGCCACTTCCGTTGCAGCGCGGGCACACCCGCGGGCTGGTGCCGGGACGGGCACCGCTGCCGTGGCAGGTGGTGCACGGCGCCGGGTTGGTCAGCCGCAGCGGGACGGTCACCCCGAGCGCTGCGTCGCGGAAGTCCAGCGTCGTCTCCGCGTCCACGTCCGACCCGCGACGGGGTCGCGACGTGGTGCGCGCGCCTCCACCGCCGCCGCGGTTGAACAGACCGCCGAACAGATCGCCGAGACCGGGGTCGCCGGCCCCACCTCCCCCGCCGCCGAACAGGTCGCCGAGATCGAAGGTGGTGGTGCCGCCGGAGAACCCTCCGCTACCGGCACCGGGACGGAATCCGCCGCCGAAGCCGCCGGAGGCGAACATCTGGCGGGTCTCGTCGTACTCCTTGCGCCTGGCCGGATCGGACAGCACGGCGTACGCCTCGCTGACCGCCTTGAAGCGCTCCTCCGTCTTGGTGTCCCCGGGGTTGGCGTCGGGATGCAGGTCCCGTGCCAGCTTGCGGTAGGCCTTCTTGATGTCGTCGGCCGACGCGTCGGAGGAGACACCCAGCTCCTTGTAGAAGTCCTTCTCGATCCACTCCCTCTGGCTCACCGGGTGTCTCCTCCTCTCGCTTCTTCTCTGTACTTACTCGTTGTCCGCACCGGAATCCGGCTTTTCGGCCGGTGCGTCGCCCGAGGGGACCGTGTCCGTCACGGTCACCATCGCGTGCCGCAGGATCCGCTCACCGAGCCGGTATCCCTTGCGCAGCACCGTGTCGAGCACCGGATTGGCGCCGTCGCCCTCCATGTGCACGGCCTCGTGGATCTCCGGGTCGAAGGCGTCGCCCGGGTCACCGAAGGCCTGGAGCCCCAGGCCCGACAGGACGCCGGTCAGCTTGTCCGCCACCGACTTCAGCGGCCCCTGCTCGAGGTCGCCGTGCGCGCGGGCCCGGTCGAGGTCGTCCACGACGTCGAGCAGCTGGGTGACCACCGAGGCCTTGGCCGCCTCGGTCGTGGCCACCCGCTCGCGCTCCACCCGACGCCGGTAGTTGGCGTACTCGGCGGTGAGGCGCTGCAGGTCCGCGGTGCGCTCGGCCAGCTGAGCCGATTCGGGCGACGGCTCGGCCGCGAGCGCGGCCTCCTCGTGTTCTCCCGCAGCCGGAGCTTCGGTGTCCGCCTCCTCCACAGGCTGCGACCCGGCGTCCGGGTCGCGCACCTCGAAGGTGTCGGGGTCGATCCGACGCTTGTCGGTGACGGTCACCGGCTCCTGCTCGGGCTGCCCCGCCGTCACTTCTTCTCCGAGTCGGTCGGCTCGTCGACGACCTCGGCGTCGACGACGTCGTCCGAGCCCGCAGCCGCGCCGTCACCGGCGGCAGCACCCGCGTCGGCGGCCTGCGACTCGTACAGGGACTGACCGAGGGCCTGCGACTCCGTCGCGAGCTTCTCGACGGCGGTCTTCACCGCACCGATGTCGGTGCCGGCGAGGGCGTCCTTGGTCTCCTTGATCGCGGCCTCGACCTTGCCCTTGGCGTCGGCAGCGACCTTGTCCGCGTTCTCCTGCAGGAACTTCTCGGTCTGGTGCACGAGCGACTCGGCCTGGTTGCGGACCTCGGCCTCCTCGCGACGCTTGCGGTCCTCCTCGGCGTGCGCCTCGGCGTCCTTGATCATCCGGTCGATCTCCTCCTTGGAGAGGCCGGAGCCCTCCTGGATCTTGATCGTGTTCTCCTTGCCGGTGCCCTTGTCCTTCGCGGTGACGTGCACGATGCCGTTGGCGTCGATGTCGAAGGTCACCTCGATCTGGGGGACGCCGCGCGGAGCCGGGGCGATGCCTCCGAGTTCGAACGAGCCGAGCAGCTTGTTGTGCGCCGCGATCTCGCGCTCACCCTGGAAGACCTGGATCTGCACCGACGGCTGGTTGTCGTCGGCCGTGGTGAAGGTCTCCGACCGCTTGGTCGGGATGGTGGTGTTGCGCTCGATGAGCTTGGTCATCACGCCGCCCTTGGTCTCGATGCCGAGGGACAGCGGGGTGACGTCGAGCAGCAGCACGTCCTTGACCTCGCCCTTGAGGACGCCGGCCTGGAGGGCGGCGCCGACGGCGACGACCTCGTCCGGGTTCACGCCCTTGTTGGGCTCACGGCCACCGGTCAGCTCGCGTACCAGGTCGGTGACGGCGGGCATACGGGTCGAGCCGCCGACCAGGACGACGTGGTCGATGTCCTTGACGGAGATGCCGGCGTCCTTGATGACCTGCTGGAACGGCGCGCGGGTGCGGTCGAGGAGATCGGAGGTGATCTTCTGGAACTCGCTGCGCGAGAGCTGCTCGTCGAGGAACAGCGGGTTCTTGTCCGCGTCGACCGTGATGTACGGGAGGTTGATCGACGTCGACTGCGAGCTCGACAGCTCGATCTTCGCCTTCTCCGCGGCCTCGCGCAGACGCTGCAGTGCCATCTTGTCCTTGGTCAGGTCGACGCCGTGCTGCGCCTTGAACTTCTCGACCAGCCAGTCGACGACGCGCTGATCCCAGTCGTCGCCGCCGAGGTGGTTGTCGCCGGAGGTCGCGCGGACCTCGACGACGCCGTCGCCGATCTCGAGCAGGGACACGTCGAAGGTGCCGCCGCCGAGGTCGAAGACCAGGATGGTCTGTTCCTTCTCACCCTTGTCCAGGCCGTAGGCGAGGGCGGCAGCCGTGGGCTCGTTGACGATGCGCAGCACGTTCAGACCGGCGATCTGCCCGGCCTCCTTGGTGGCCTGGCGCTGCGCGTCCTCGAAGTAGGCGGGGACGGTGATGACGGCGTCGGTGATCTCCTCACCGAGGTAGGCCTCGGCGTCGCGCTTGAGCTTCATGAGCGTGCGCGCGCTGATCTCCTGGGAGGTGTACTTCTTGCCGTCGATCTCCACGCTCCAGTCGGTGCCGATGTGGCGCTTGACCGAACGGATGGTGCGATCGACGTTGGTGACCGCCTGGTTCTTGGCGGGCTGGCCGACCAGCACCTCGCCGTTCTTGGCGAAGGCCACGACCGACGGGGTGGTGCGCGATCCCTCGGAGTTCGCGACGACTACGGGCTCGCCGCCCTCCAGCACGGAAACGACGGAGTTGGTGGTTCCGAGGTCGATACCGACCGCACGAGCCATAGTGCTTCTCCATTCTTCGCTGCGGCACGTCCGTGCCACATGGGTGTTCATGCACAACCTGAGCCGATCCGACTCAGCTGAGCGCAGTCGACTCAAGCTTGCACCCGCTGGGAATCCCCAGTCAAGTCAAAGTTGAGTCGCAGTCGCTCAAGTTGTCTGCCTTCTCCAACGGCACACCACCGCAGGTTGTTCCCATCGTGATTCGCATCACACGAAATGCCGGAAGCTACGATCCCGGGGTGAGCACACGTCCGCAGCCGCCGCGCCCGGAGTTCTCGGTCACCCCGCTCCGCACCGCCGACACACCCGGCCCGCGCATCGGCGCCGCGGTCTCGGCCTGGGTCCTGTCGTTCGTCGTCTTCGCCGGTCTCCTCGGCGCCGTCTACCTCGACCGCGAATCCGTCCGGGACGCCCTCGAGCAGTCCCTGCGCAGCGCCAACCCCGGCACCACCGCCGAGAGCATCGCCGACACCGTCACCCTCACCCTCGCCGGCTTCGCCGCCGCCGGCCTGCTCCTCGTCGCGCTCGCCGCCGTCTTCCTCGAACTGCTGCGCCGCGGCCGGCCCTGGGCCCGCCCCGCGCTCGCCGTCGTCTCCGCCGCCACCGTCGCCACGGCCGTCGCCGCCCGCAGCGTCCTCGCCGACGCCGGCGACGCCACCGCCGGCGTCCTGCTGTGGGCTCCCCTGCTGTGGGCCGGGCTCACCGTCGTCGGCGCCGTCGCGGCCTGGCGTCGCTGACCTCACCTCTCGTGGCGCGCGAAAGTGCCGTTTGCGCTCGTTCTTACGCGCGCAAGAGGCACCGACGCGCGCAAGGAGTTGTCCACAACCGGCGCCTTCGTCCACAGATCCCGCCCGCACGCGCGCTGAGCGCGCATCACGGACGGAGGTAGACCGCACGCTGAGCGGTATGAACAACCCGACTCCACTACGGCGCGCGGCCCTGATCGCCTCCGGACACACACCTGCCGAACTACGCCACGCCCTGCGAACGGGACGACTACGGAAGATCGCTCCGGGCATCTATCTTCGCCGGGACGAGACCGACGGCCTCGACGACGTGGACCGGCATCGGCTGCGCCTGGAGGCCGTGGCTCCCACGCTGGACGCCGACGCGGTCTTCAGCCACGTCTCGGCCGCCGTCCTCCACGGCTTCGACCTGTGGAACGTGGACCTCTCCCGCGTGCACGTCACCCGTGGACGCACGTCGGGGGGCCGCCGGACCCCCCACCTGCACGTCCACGTCGGTGGCTGTGCCGCCGACGAGATCGCCACGTGCGACGGACTGCCGGTCACCTCCGCCGCCCGCACCGTCGTCGATCTGGCCCGCACCCTGCCCGCGGACCGCGCCACGGTGATCGGCGACTCGGCACTGCGCCTGCGCCGTGTCGACCCCGGCGCCCTGTCCGCCGCGGTGGCATCCGCGGGGTCGAAGGCCGGCGTCGCCTCCGCCCGGCGGGTGGTGCCCTTCCTGGACGGACGTAGCGAAAGCCCGGGTGAATCCCTCAGCCGGCTGCGGATGCTCGAAATCGGGATGCCCCGGCCGCAGTTGCAGCACGAGCTGCGGACCGGCGAAGGCCAGTTCGTCGCGCGCACCGACTTCTACTGGGAGGGAATCGCCGGCGAGTTCGACGGCATGGGAAAGTACGGTGCCGACGAGCCCGGTGCGACCGCCGAGATCGTCCGCCGGGAAAAGCTGCGGGAGGACGCCATCCGGCAGCTCGGCTTGGAGGTGATCCGGTGGACGTGGCCGGATCTGTTCCGTTTCCATATCGTGCAGGCGCGGTTCGAACAGGCGGCACAGCGGGCGCGACGTTGAAGCCCACGAGCCTTGCGCGCGAAAGTGTCTCTTGCGCGGGTTCTTACGCGCGCAAGAGGCACCGACGCGCGCATCAGCCTGCGACGTCGGCGAGGATGCCCTCGCCGCTGCGGGCCGCCACGCTGCACGCGTTCGCGGTGAACCGGTCGAGCAGGGGGTGCTCGGCGCGGGCGCGCCAGGTGCGGACGGCGGCGACACCCGCGGCGTGGATCTCGGCGACGGTCGCATCCGGCGCGAGACCAAGGCGCTGGGCCGGGCCGATACCGAAACCACCGATCAGCCGCTGCAGTTCGAGCACGTCGTCCTCGCTCAGCGTGACCCGGGTCGAGCGCAGACGGCCGAGCAGGCGCAGCTCGGTGAAACCGTGGACGTCGGCGAGCAGCCGCTGCACGGAGGCGAGCAGAGGGCCGTCGTGGTGGGCGCGCAGGACCCGTTCGAGCGACATCAGCGCCGAATGGGCCTTGAGCTGATCGGCGCGCTGGCCGAACTGCACGTCGATCACCTGGCGCAGCTCGTCGAGCCCGCTGCGCGCCACCAGTTCCGCGGCCAGCGTCGGCGAGTCCCGCACGCCGAGACCGATCAGCGTGACGGCCATGCGAATCCCGAACAGGCCGAACCGGTCGACGAGGTGCGCCCGGGTGCCCGGGTCGACGGGCAGCGCGATGTCGGGACGAGCGAACCGATCCGCCGACAGCATCGCCACCTGGAGGTCCTGCGACGGCACCCGCGCGAGCGCCTCGAACGCGGCGAACTCGCTCTGCCGCAACGTCCGCGCGCCCAGCGCGAGCAGCCCCGCGACCGGCACCACGGCCTGGCACAGTCCGGTGCGCTCGAGCTCGCCGGCGAACCGGGCCGCAACCTCCTTGGCCGACATCATCGCGTCCATCCGGCCCGCGCCGACCTCGTCGGCACGCGAGACCACACCGATCACGCCGAGCGGGCCGGATTCGCCGCCCACGTGCTGGCCGATCCGGCCGAGGAACTGCACGTCGGCGGCCCCGAGAGTGCGCATGAGGTAGACGACGGCGTCGGCGCCGGAGGCGTCGTCGTCGGGGGTCAGCAGCTCGAACGTCCGGGCCGAGACGTCCTGGGACAGCGACGACGTGCCCGGCGTGTCGATGATCGTGGTCTGGGACAGCGCACTGGCCGGCCATTCGACGTCGATCCGGTCCACCCGGTCCGCGGTCAGCTCACCGAGATCGAAGGTGAGCCGGCCGTCGCGGCGCTGCACCGGCACCGGCAGGATCCGGTCGCCGTCGTAGTGCGCGGTGACCGAGGGGGTCGAGCCGCTGCGGTACCACGTGACGACGCGTGTGCACTCGGTGGCATCGGTGGGGGCGATGTCCTGCCCGACGAGGGCGTTGAGCAGCGTCGACTTGCCGGCCTTGAGGGATCCGGCGAGCGCGACGCGCAGTGGCTGTTCGAGCCGCGCCGCGCACAGCGCAAGCTGCTCGGCGGCGCGTGGGTCGCTTCCGTACCGGGCACGCGCGGCCGCGACGAGTTCGCGGGCCTGCTCGACACTCACGCGTCGACCCCGGCCAGCTGTGCGGCCCGTTCGCGCAGCGTGGTCAACGCCCGCACGTGCGTCTCGAGTTCGGCGACGCGACGCTGCCGCTGCGCTTCCTCGACCGTCGCGGCCTCCTGCGCGGCGCGCAGCGACTCCGACAGCGACCGCAACGTCTGCTCGGCCAGCTCGGTGAAGTGGTCGCGCAGCTGGCGCTGGATCAGCCGGAGCCGGTCCTTCGACTCCTTGCCCACCTGGAACCCGACGTCGTCGGTGAACTTGCGAACGGCGACCTTGGCGTCCGCGCGGCGCTTGGCGATGCGTGCCTGTTTGTCGTCGCGATAGGCCTTGGTGCCGAGCACAACTCCCGCGCCGACGGAGATCGGGTTGACCAGGGCCATACCCATGAGCGTGGTGATCAGCCCGAACATGAGCACGCCGCCGTAGGAGCCCTTCATTCCCACCAGCATCTTCTGGCCGACACCGATGCGGCCCGATTCGAGGTCCGAGAGCCGGGAGACGGGCTCGAGCAGTCCCTCGAGGTCGCCGAGGTGCAGATCGGGCAGGTCCACGGCACCGCTGTCGGCGAAGTGCCCCGCGACGACCTCGGCGAGCCACACCGAACGCTCGTGGGCCCACACGAAGTTGTCGCCGACGGACTCGGCGACCTGATCCCCGAGCCATTCCCCGATCCGGGGCCACTCCTCGCCCGGGTCGCATTCGTCGACGGTGGCTTCGGCCTCGCGGGTGACGCGGCGCAGCCGGTCCCGCAGGTCGTGGTCGATGTCGGCGGCGAGGTCGGCGATCCCGTCGGCCAGGGTCTGCTGCCACTGGGCGGCCCGCGTACGCAGCGCCTCCGCGGCGGCCTTGGCCCGCTGCAGTTCCGCGACGGCCGCCGCACCGGTCTCGGGATCGCGCAGCGCCGCGAGCTCGCTGCCCAGACTCAGGGCGACGTGCTCGACGACCGACTTCACGTCCAGCGCGACGGAACGCCGGGCGACGTCGGCCCCGCGCGCGACGACCCGCTCGCGGAGGAACCCGTAGACCGATTCGAAGCCCGACTCCTCGTGCAGCGACGCGTCGTCGAGGCGCAGGGCGTGACTGCGCAGCAGCGACGAGACGGGCAGCAGGGGCACATCGAGGTCCGCGCGCTGCAGGTGCCCACGGTCCGCGGCGACGATCTCGCGCCAGTGCGGGTACAGGTCCGTCTTGGTGATCAACACTGCCGCGGCCGGGCACAGCTGCAGCACCTGCCGCAGGAAGCTCAGTTCCGGCTCGGTGAACTCCTGACTGGCGTCGGAGACGACGAACACCGCGTCGGCCGCCGGCAGCAGTCCCAATGTCGCTGCGGCGTGCGGGTTTCCGTGCCCACCGACACCGGGCGTGTCGACGAGGACGAGTCCGTCGGCGAGCAGCGGGCTCGGCACGTTCACCTCGAGGCGGAGCACCTCGCGGCCACCCGCGCGCGGCGTGGCGGGCGTGACGCGCTGCAGCTCGTCGACGGGCAGGTCCACCCGGACGGGATCACGGCCGGGCTCGGCGAGCACGAGTTCGGCGAAGGTGCGGTCCGCGTTCTGCACGACGGTGGGGACGGCGGTGGTCTCGTCGTCGCCGACCGAGCACACCTCGAGGTTGAGGAGCGAGTTCACGAATTGGCTCTTGCCCTGTTTGAGCTGGCCGACGACGACGACCCGCAGGCGTGGGTCGACGACGCGGGTGCGCGCCGCCTCGAGCCTGGCGGCGAGGTCTCCGCGCTCGGCGGCGCGGATGTGTTCGGCGGCCGCGTCGATCAGGTCGACGAGGGCCGCGCGGCGAGCGGCGGCATCTGCGGAGGACGTGTGCATGGTGATCGCTTCGACTCGCCTTCTGTCGGAGTGCGGGCTGCACCGAGATTATGTCCTCTGCGAAGAACGCCGGCCCCGCGTGGTGCACGCGGGGCCGGCATCGGGGTCCGTGCAGTGAGTCAGCCGAGGAAGGTGTCGAAGTCCGGGTCGGTGTCCGCGCCGGCGCCGGCGTCGATCCCACCGTGCAAGTCGGCGCCGGTTTCGGCGGAACCGAACAGGCCGCCGGTGCCGCCGGCGCTGCCGAAGACGTCGCCGGCGTCGATCGACGACCAGGCACCGGTCGCGCCGTCGGCGGTGCCCGAGAGCTGGCCGCCGAGCTGCGAGGTGCTCTCGACCGCACCGCCGAGGCCGGCACCGAGCGAGCCGCCGGCGTCGGCCGCGCCCTCGATACCGCCGGTGACGGCGCCCTCGACACCGCCGGTGACGGCGCCCCCGAGCTGCGACGCGCCGCCCGCGGCGCCTTCGAGGCCGGCGCCGAGGCTGCCGCCCAGGTCGGTCGCGCTGTCCAGGCCACCGGTGAGCTCGCCACCCAGGTCGGTCGCCCCGCCGAGACGACCGGTCAGGCCCCCACCAAGACCCGCACCCAGATCCGCGGCACTGTCGAGACCACCGGCCAGGCCCCCACCGAGACCCGCACCCAGATCCGCGGCGCTGTCGAGACCACCGGTCAGGCCCCCACCGAGACCCGCTCCCAGATCCGCGGCGCTGTCGCGGCCACCGGTCAGTCCACCGGCCAGCTCCCCGCCCAGGTCGGCCGCCCCGCCGAGACCCCCGGTCAGGCCCCCACCGAGACCCGCTCCCAGATCCGCGGCGCTGTCGAGTCCACCGGTCAGTCCACCGGCCAGCTCCCCGCCCAGGTCGGCCGCCCCGCCGAGACCACCGGTCAGGCCCCCACCGAGTCCGGCGCCGAGGTCGGCGACGGTATCCAGGCCACCGCTCAGACCACCGGCGAGATCGCCCGCCGCCTCGCCGCCGCCGGCGAGCTGCCCGCCGAGGTCGAGCGCACCGTCGAGGGCGTAACCGAGCTGACCCGTCAGGTCGGCGTCGACGCCCAGACCGCCGCCGATAGCGGTGGCCAGCTGCGAACCGAGGTCCGCGGTGGAGTCGACGGTGCCACCGAGGCCCGCCTCGAGCACGCCACCGAGCGCGGAACCGAGGTTCGCGCCGGCCTCCCCGCCGACGGAGAACGCGGAGCCGAGCACCGCGGACAGGGTGCCGTCGGCACTCGATTCGACGGATGCGGACAGGTCGAGCGCGACGTCGAGGGCGTTGCCGAGTTCGAGGGTGGCAGAGTTCTCGAGGCCGAGTGCGCCGCCGAGCAGCCCGCCGACCGCGGTGCCGAGGTCCAGGCCGCCGGTGGCGTCGCCGCCGAGGAGGGCCCCGAGGTCGATGCCCCCGACGAGCCCTCCGTCGGCGCCGGCCTCGAGCACGGCACCGAGCGTGCCGCCGAGATCACCGGCGACGGAGCCGCCGGCCTCGAGCAGCGCAGACAGCGAGGCACCGAGTCCGGCGGTGACGCCGGTGAGAGCGTCGAGGTCCAGACCACCGGCGAGGCCGGTTCCGAGCTCGAGGACGGAGTCGAGGGCGCCACCGAGCTGGGCGGTGAGTTCGGTGCCCAGGCCGAGCGCGCCGCCGAGGGTCGCGCCGACGGCCGTCGCGAGATCCGCGCCCCCGGCGAGTGCCGCCTCGACGGCGGCGGAGAAGTCACCGCCCGCGGCGAGTGCCGTGTCGAGCACCCCGCCCAGCGCCCCACCGAGCTGGCCACCGAGCTCGCCACCGACCCCGAAGGCGGCTTCGAGCGCACCGGACAGGTCGAGCGCCGTCCCCGCCGTCGCCCCGAGCGCGGCATCGAGCGCCGCGCCCAGATCGGCGACGACGCCGGTTGCGGCATCGAGTCCGAGGCCGCCGGCGAGTGCACCGGAGAGCACCGCGCCCAGGTCGAGGTCGCCCGCCAGGTCGAGGGCACCGGAACCGATGCCGCCGAGGGCACCGCCCGCACCGAGGGCCGCGCCGAACGCCGCGCCGAGTGCGGCACCGAGTTCGCCGCCGAGTTCCAGGGCCGCGCCCAGCGTGCCGGTGAGGCCGGCGGCCAGCTCGGCCGCGAAGTCGGTGTCGATGCCGAGCCCGCCGCCGAGTCCACCGCCGACGGCACCGGCGAGACCGAGGCCGGCACCGCCGGCGAGACCGAGGCCCGCACCGCCGGCCAGACCCCCGGCGAGACCTCCGGCCGCACCGGCACCGATGGCGCCGGCCGCGCCCGCCGCCCCGCCGAGTGCCGCGGTGAGTTCGGCGGCCGTGCCCGCGAACAGTCCGCTGTCGGCGACCAGGGGTGCGACGGCGACGATGTCGGCGTGGCACACGTCGGCCAGTCCGGCCTGGGCCAGGGCGGCGTCGGGGTTCGCGCAGTAGCGGGCGAGGGCCTCCTCGTCGCGCAGCAGGCTGAGAATGAAGTCGAGCACAGCGTTGGTGGACATCGCATCTCCTGGGGTCGGTGTTCTGCGATTCACGCTACGAACGGCCGGTCCCCCGCCCAAGGGGGCCGAGACCCCCATCGGTCCGGGGCCCGTACGGGGGTGCGCGTTAGGGGATCGGGGCGGACAGGGGGATCGCCCCCGCACCAGGGTCGAAGGTCTCGTATCGGGCTAACGAGATCGTGTCCGATGACGACATTCAACGCGACACGGCGGACACGTCCGCCCCGAACAGGGAGCGAAACGACATGGCAGCAGGGCTCGGAGTCACGATCGGTTCGGCGGAGTCGGTGGCGGCCACCGCGTTCGATCGCGCCGACACGTACCGCCCGGTCGTCCTCTCCCGTGCCAGCGAACTGCACCTCCCCCCCGACGACGCGCCGCACCTCGGTCGCCGTCCGGCCGCACCGGGTGCACTGGTGTTCACCGACTTCGTGAGCCGCGTCGGAGATCCGGTCGGTGTGCTCGCCGACAACGGAGCGTCGTACTCCGGGGCGGACCTGACCGCGACGGCGATCGGCTGCCTGGTGCACGAGGCCTCGCTCGACCTGCCGGAGGTCCCCACGATCACGGTGGCGCATCCGGCGACCTGGGCCGGCTACACCGTCGACGCGCTGCGCGAGGCCCTGGCGCAGGCCGGGCTCGCGGACGTGACGCTGATGCCCGAGCCGATCGCCGCGGTGCGCTGGCTCGAGTCCACCCAGGGTTCCCTCGGCGACGGTGTGGTCGTCGTCTACGACCTGGGCGCCCGCACTCTCGACGTCTCGGTGGTACGCACCGGCGCCGAACCGGTTCTTCTCGGCCGCCCGATCGCGAGCGAGGACGTGTGCGGCGGCCACCTCGACCATCTGGTCACCACCCATCTGCTCGACACCGTGCGCGACGACGTCCCCGACTTCGATCCGTTCGCCGCGCCGATGACGGCGGCGCTGGCGGAGCTGCGTACCCGGTCGAGGGCCGCGAAGGAGCAGCTGTCGACCGACACCGAGACCGTCGTCGCGATCGATCTGCCCGGTGTGCGGCGGGACGTGCGTCTAGTCCGCGACGAGTTCGAGGAACTGGCTCGCGGCCCGCTGCAGGAGTCGATGGCGCTGGTGCACGAGGCCCTGCGCGGGGCCGGGGTCGAGCCGTCGGATGTGGGGCGGGTGCTGCTCACCGGGGGCGGCGGCGCCATCCCCCTGGTCGCCGAGCTGCTCTCGGCGGAGCTGGGCGTCGCGGTGGCGGCCGGGCCGCATCCGGCCCACACCGCAGCCCTCGGGGCTGCTCAGCCGCGGGCGGGAGCCGCGGTCGCCGCCCCGGCGGACGACGATGTGCCCACCACCGTGCTGCCCGTGACGACGGACCGGCCGACCGAAGCGATCTCGCCGGTTCGCCCGGCAGTCGTCCCCACCGCGACTCCGGCCGCCGCGGCTCCAGCCCCCTCCCGGTCGCGGCGCTACGTGCTCGCGGGGGCCGCGGCCGCTGCGCTCGTCGTGCTCGGTGCGGGTGGCCTCGCGGTGGGAACGCTCGGCACCTCCGACGCCTCGGAGGCCGGCGCGGGCGTCTCCACCTCCGCGACCGTCCCGGGCGCGACCCCCGCCTCGGCCGAGGGGCCGGCGACGACCGCGACCACCGGGTCCGGCACGAGCAGTGCCGTGCCCGGGACGACACCGGGTACCCGGGCCGCGGCCACGGCGGCGACGCCCGGGGCGCCGGGCACCGTCGCCCCTGCCGGGTCTGTTCCTGCCGGCACCTCCGCACCCGGTGCGGCGCCGGCAGCGCCGGCGCCGGGAGCCCCTGCTCCCGGAACCGTCGCTCCGGGTGCCCCCGTCCCCACGACCACGGTCGTCCCCGCTCCGGCTCCCGCACCCGCTCCGGCACCGGCCCCGGCCCCGGCGCCCGCGCCGAACTACGGTTCGCAGGTCGGTGACGCCCTCGGCGGTGCCGGTCAGGGTGCCGGTGCGGTCGTCGGCGGCGCCGGCAACGCGGTCGGCGGTGTCGTCGACGGGGTCGGGGGTGCCGTCGGTGGCGTCGTCGATGGTGTCGGCGGACTCCTCGGCAACTGACCGATGCCGCAACCTGTTTCCCTGCCGCGCGACGTCGCGCAGGCCGTCGCCGCGAGCCCACCCCGGCTGCTGCTCACCGGTCCCGCCGGCAGCGGCAAGTCCGCGTTGCTGTCCTCGGTGCGGCAGACGCTCGCCGATCGGGGCCTCACCGTCGGCACCGATCCGGATTCGCCTGCGACGTCGGCGCTGGTGGTCGACGACGCGCACACCCTGCCCGCCGAGTCCGTCCTCGCGCTCGCCGAGCAGGTGCGGCGTGGCGAGCGGGCGGTGGTCGTCGCGACGGAGCCGCGGCCGCACCGCAGCGATCTGCGCGCGTTGTCGTCCGCGTTCGGCGCGTATTCGGCGCTCGTCGAACTGCGTCCCCTCAGCCCTCGCGAAATCGCCGGTCGGGCAGCAACTCTCGGACTCACGCCACGCCCGGAACCGATCCGCGCGGTGCACCGCCTGACCGGCGGGACCCGCGACGTCGTGGACGCGGCTCTCGTCGCACTGCGCGACGGCACCGATCCCCGACGGGCCGCCGCGGCCCGCGTCCGGGACCGGCTCGCCGGCGGCGACCCGGACCTGCCTCGAATACTGGTGCTCGCCGCCCTCGGCGGCACCCTCGATCCGCTCGAGGTCGCCCCCGTCCTCGGCGTCGAGGCGGACCGCGCGCGTGAACTCGTCGACGCCGCGCGGGCCAGCGGTCTGCTCACCGTCGACGGCGACGTCCCGATCCCCGCGGCCGCCGCGGTGCCCGCCACCGTCCTCGGGTCCCACGGCGTCCGCACGCTCGCGCACCGGCTGGCGACGCTGCGTCTCGACGCGGGGCTGCTGTCCGCGGACGCCGCCCGAGCCCTCGCCGAGGCGGGCGTGACCGACGCCCGCCTCGCGGACCTTCTCGTGATGCTCGCCGCCGAGGCCGCGCCCGCGCAGGCCCTCGCGCTGTACGACGCCGCGATCCGCGCCGGGGCCGACGCCGACGCGCTCGAGGTGCGCCGCGCCGAGACCGCCGGGCTCGCAGGTGATCTCGTTACTGCCGCCCAGCTCACCGACCGGCTGCTCGACCGCGCCGCGACCGTGCCCGGCGACGAGTTGACCGCCGCGACCCGCATCGCCGCGACCGTCGCCGCGCGCCGCGGCATGCTCGGCCGCAGCGCGGATCTGTACGAGTGGCTCGGTCCCGAACGCGCGGGTGCCGATGCGCCGATCGCCGCGACGGTGCTGCTCGCCGCGGGCCGTCCCGGCGCCGCTGCCCGGTTCGGCACGGCTGCGCCGGCACCGACGTCGTCCGCGGCGGCCGCGCAGCTGCTGGCTGCCGGCCTGCGCGAGTCCGTCGGCGGCGACGGGCGCGTCGCGATGAACAGCCTCACGCGGGCCCTGTCCGTGCACGGCGCCGGCGACCGGACACGGCTGCTGCCGGACACCCCGGAGGCGGTCACGGCACTGCTGTGCCTGCACTCCGGCGAACTCGCCCATGCCGCCGCCGTGCTCGGCCGCGCCACCACCGCGCCCTCCGTGCGGCACCGCCTGCTCGCGGCCTGGACGGCGCTGGTCGGCGGCGATCTGCCGGTCGCCACGGCCGCCGCCGACGACCTCGCCCCCGCGGTCACCGAGCAGCGGGACCAGCTGTTCCTGCACGGGCTGCGGGTGGGCCTGGCCCGCCGCGGCGGCGACGTCGGCGCGCTGACCGCCGCCTGGACCGCGGCGCAGGGCGTGGTGGCCGAGTACTCGGTGGACCTGCTGAGCCTGCTGCCCCTCGGCGAGTTGTGGCTCGCGGCGGTCCGGCTCGGCGAGGCCGACCGCATCGCCCATCTGATCGCTCAGGCGCAGGATCTCCTGTCGACCCTCGCCGAACCGCCGCTGTGGGGCGCGACGCTGCACTGGTACGGGGTGCAGGCGGCCATCGCCGCGGACCGGCCCGCGGAACTGTTGCCACACGCCCGCGCGCTCGGGGCGGCGGCGGAGTCCACCGCCTACGCGTCCGCCCTGGCGCGGGCCGGTCAGGCGTGGCTGCGGGTGCTGCAGGGCGACGTCGACCCCGTGCGGGTGCAGGCGGCCGCGGAGTCGCTCGCCGCGATCGGCCTGCCCTGGGACGGAGCACGACTGGCCGGCGAGGCCGCGTTGCGGGTGGACGACACCGCGGCGGCGACGGCCCTGCTGCAGGTCGCGCGGGCCGTGCGGCACCCGTCCGCCGGGCCGCGCACCGCCGCACCGGCACCCGCGGCCGAGGCGCCGACGGCCTCGAGTCCCCTGTCGGATCGGGAGGCGGAGGTCGCCGACCTCGTCGTCGCCGGACTGACCTACCGCGAAGTAGGGTCCCGCCTGTACATTTCCGCGAAGACTGTCGAGCATCACGTCGCGCGCATCCGGCGGCGGCTCGGCGCCGGCTCGCGATCGGAGCTCATCTCGATGCTCCGTGCGCTCGGGCACGGGGCCGAGGCTCGGCAACCGGCAACCAGTGGGAACGGGGGGACTTCCGCATGTCCGTAGGCGTGGGCCTGAGAGTCGGCACCGTCGTGTCCGCCGTGGCCGTCACCTCCGCCGAGGGCATCCGTCCCGACCCCGAACCGGTCGAACGCCTCACCCGCCTGCACCTGCACTCCGACGGCACGGCGACGCTCGGTGCCAACGATCCCGGCGCCGGCGGGTGCAGCTCCTTCTCGGGCTTCGTCGACCGGGTGGGCGACTCGGCCGGGGTGCGCGCCGAGGACGGGGCGCTCTCCCGCGCCGAGGACCTCGTGGCGACCGCGATGGAGTGCCTCCTCGCCGACGCCGCACCCCTGGTCGGCGACGCCCCGGCGACGGTGGCCGCCGCGCATCCCACCGAATGGTCGCCGGCCACCGTCGCAGTGCTGCGCAACGCCCTCGACTACGTCGGGTTGCGGCACGTCGCCCTGGTGTCGGACGCCGAGGCCGTCGCGGCGTGGTTCGAGGCGCGGGTCGCGCAGCAGAGCGGCCGGCTCGTCGCCGTCTATCACCTGGACGCCGGCGGATCGACGGTGACGCTCGTGCGTTCCGGTGTCGCCGCGGGCCGCGCGTTCCGCTATCCCGAGGGCGACGCCCCGTCGGTGCCCTCGCAGCTGTCGGCCGCGCTCGGTGCGTTCGGCTGGCTCGTCAGCAACCTCGACGCCGTCGTGATCAGCACCGAGGACCCCGTGGACCCGTCGGCGGCCCAGCTCGTCGCGCAGGCCGTGAAGGCCGGGATGGGCGTGCGGTGCGTGCTGCCGCCGCAGCCGCAGCACACGGTGGTGCGGGGCGCGGCGCTCGCCGCCGCGGCCGGATCGGCGGAGATGGTCGGCGCCACCCGGATCATCCCGGCGGTCCGCTCGGGCGCCGCCGCACGCACACCGCTCGAGCCCGTCGCCGCCGAGCCCCCGGTCGACGCCGTCCCCGCCGTCGCGGCGACTGTCACGGCGCCCGCCGAGCCGGACCGGGCCCCGCGCAACCGGCTCGTCGTGAGCGGCGCCGTCGCGGCAGCCGTCGCGCTGCTCGTGGGACTGGGTGCCCTGGTGTTCTCGCTGCGGGACACCCCGGCCGGCACCCCGGTACGGGAGGCGGGCGCCGCCTACGAGTCGCTGTCGAGCGCCGTGCAGGTGCCGTCGACCACCGGGACACCGACCGGCACCACCGCCGCCCCGGCGGCCACCCCCGACGCGGTGCCGGTCGACGTCGACTCCGGCCCCGTCGATTCCGGGCCCGTCGTCACCGAACCGCTATCCACCGCCGCGGTCGCACCGTCGGTCCGGCCCACCACGTCCCGCCCGGCGCCCACCACGCGCTCGACCACTACCGAACCCACCACGAGCGAGGCCACCCGCGACCGGAACCGGCCCTCCCGGACGACGACCCCCACCGCCACCACGACCGTCGCGCCGACCACGACGTCCACGTCGACCCCCACCGGAACCACGGAACCGGACCCAACGGACACCACCAGTTCGGAGGCGCCGGAGTGATACCCACCGTCCCGTACGCTGTCACACGGTCGTGCTCGCTCCCGCGACACGATCACGCACGAAACCCGTCAACTCATTCTCGAAGGGCCCCCATGCGTTACTCGTCGGCGTCGCGCGCCGCTGCTCGTACCACCGTCCGCCGTGTCGTCGTCGCTGCGGCGTCGGCACTGCTGCTGGCGGGGCCGCTCGCCGCGACCGCTCACGCCGACCAGCTGCCCGCGGATCAGCTGCCCGCCGAACTCGTCGAGGCCATCAGCCGGGACCTGAAGATCAGCGCCGACGAGTACCTCGAGCGGTCCGAGCGCGCCCAGGAACTGGCGGACTACGCGCGCACCTTCCGCGCCGAACGGCCGGACGACTTCGCAGGGGCATGGCTGGGCACCGACGGCCGGCCTGTCGTCGCGGTCACCAACCCCGACGCGGCCCGGCAGGCCGAGAACGACGGCTACCACGCCACCGTCGCGCCGGTGTCCGCGGACGGGCTCGAGCAGTCCCTCGCCGAGCTGAACCGCTGGGTCGCCGCGCTGCCCCGCGAACTGGCCTCCCAGGTGAACTCCACGTCGATCGACGTGTTCAACAACCGTCTGATCGTCGACATCGCCAACAGCCCCGCCGGCCGCGCCCTGAACCTGCCGACGCTGATCGCCAACGTCCAGGTCATGCTCACCCCCGGCCAGCCGCCGAACGAGCCGGGCCCGCTCGGAGGCGACACCTACATCACCGCCGACGGTGACGTCCGCTCGACGCCGCTCGACCGCATCGGTGTGTGCTCGTTCGGCTTCAACGCCGTCGACGCCGACGGATCGGCCGTCAACATCACCGCCGGTCACTGCGACGCGGTCGCCCGCGAGGAGGGCGGCTCCACCGTCTACCTGCCCAACCGGGAGAACATCGACGAGAGCGTGAAGATCGGCGCGTTCACCCGCTCGACCGTCGGCGAGGGCAGCACCCTGGACTACGGCATCATCGGCCTCGACCAGGCGGGCGTGGACGTCGGCCTGAACCGGCCCGTGATCCGCGGCGGCAACGGCTCGACGCTCACCGTCACCGGCACCGCGGCGCCCGTGGCCGGTGCCCCGGTGTGCAAGTCCGGGCAGTCGTCGTACTTCACGTGCGGCATCGTCGCCGCCGACCGGATCGAGACCCAGCTGGTCCGCGCCGACGGCACGAGCACCACGATCCGGGGCTTCGCGACCACCGTCTGCACCCTCTCCGGCGACAGCGGCGGTGCCATCGTCACCGGCACCCTCGCACTCGGGGTGATCAGCGGCTCCAACAGCTCCGGCGCCCCGGACTGCGTAGAAGCCAACCTCGTCCTCGCGCCGCAGGGCGGCACCTCCAGCCTCGGCATCGCGATCCAGGACATCGAGGCCGAGACCGGTGCGCGGGTGCGCACCGGCGCCGCGGCCTGACCGGTCCCGCGCCACGCCGCACGGCTGGGTGTTCGCGCGGCCGACCCCATATGATCGTCCCATCCAGCACCGGCCCGCCCGGGGCCGGTATCTCCACGCACCGTCGCGGAGATCAACGAGGAAGGCATCCATGCGACGCTCCTTCGCCCGTCGAGCAGCGGTCTACGGTTCGGCAGCGCTCATGCTGTTCGGCCCTGCCGCTGCCATCGCCCAGGCCGAACCGGCCCCGATCGAGGCGACGGCGCTGCCGAACGAACTCGTGGAGGCGCTGGCCCGGGACCTGCAGATGAGCCCCGAGCGGTACCTGACGGACGCTGCCCGCAGCCAGGAGCTGGCCCGCTTCGCCGAGACGGCGCGGGAGAAGTTCGCTGCCGTGTTCTCCGGGGTGTGGCTCGAGCAGGACGGCACGCCGAAGGTGGGGCTGACCGAAGGTGAGGGCTACGACGCTGCCCGCGAGGCCGCCGAGGACGCCGGATTCACCGTCGCGGACACCGACCAGACCGAGACGGAGCTGCGCGACGAGCTGAAGGCGCTGAACGACTGGCTGGCCACCCAGCCGCCCGCCGTCGCCGACCTGGTTCGCGGCGTCGCCATCGACGTCGTGCACAACGATGTCGTGCTGCGCACCGAGAACGTCGCCGGGATCCAGCTGCCCGACTTCCTGCAGGGCGCCCGGGTGCTGTTCGCGCCCGCACCGCTCGTCCCGGAGCCGGCCGCAGGAGACCTGCAGCCCGTCGCCGATCTCGCGGCCCCGACGGCCCTGTTCGGCGGCGACGCCTATGCCGCTCTCGGTGCCGGCGAGGGTCTGCGCTGCTCGCTCGGCTTCAACGCCGTCGACGGCTCGGACCGGCCGGTCAACATCACCGCCGGGCACTGCGACCCGAACCGGCCGTCGGCCGGCACCGAGTTCGCGTCGAAGGTGTACCACCTGATCGGCGAGGAGCTCGGCCAGCAGGTCGGCACCTTCGAGAAGACCAGCCTGGACGGTCACGACTACGCCCTGATCCGGCCCACCGGCGAGGCACAGGGACGGTTCGAGAACAACGGGGTGCGGGTGCCGCTCGCGGCGCCGCTGCCGATCACCGGTATCGCCGAGCCCGTCGTCGGCGCCCCCGCGTGCAAGTCCGGCGTCCGCTCGGGCTACAGCTGCGGTGTCGTGACCGCGTCGGGTCAGACCGTCGAGGTCGGCCACCGCGTGCTGCGGGACGGCTTCTCCACCAACCTGTGCGCCCTGCAGGGCGACAGCGGCGGCACGATCGTCACCGGCACCCTCGCCCTGGGCATCTCCAGCGCCTCGAACGTCGGCCAGTACGGCATGTGCGAGATCGCCGGCGTGGTCAGCGGACTGCTCGGCGAGTCGCCGGAATTGTTCGCGACGCCGATCTCCGCGATCCTCGCCGAGAACCCCGGCCTGCGCGTGCGTACCTGGTGATCGTCACTGGGTGAGAGCTTCACGCTGAGAGCCTGACGAGGGCCCGCCTCCGATCCGGAGGTGGGCCCTCGTGCTGTGCGGCGTGTCGCGCCGTTCGCGACGCCCGGAAACCATCCGACCGGTTTAGGATCCTGAGCGTCCCGAGGTCCGGCTGTGGAGTGCTCCGCAGCCGGACTGTTGTATATCCCGGCGTCCGTCGACGGCCGGTTCGACAGAAGGTGAGTGGCCGGTGTCAACAGATCTGTTGCTGGTCGGGGTCGATGTGGTGGTCTATGCCGCCGAACTTGTGGTGCACCTTTTCCGGCTGATCACCCTCAACTCCTGAGGATGCCGAGAGAAAACGACTGCGGCCCCGCCACCGGAACGGTGACGGGGCCGCAGGGGCTTGTCGGCGCGAGAACTACTTCTCGGCCCACTCCGTGGTGCCCGGGGGCGCCATGAGGGTGTTGATCAGGCCGATACCGGCGACGACCAGGGTCGGACCACCGGCAACGATGGTGCCGATGATGCCGCCGATGGTGGCACCCGGGATGCAACCGACGCCGACTCCCACGATGCAACCCGCGATCGCACCGATGATGGTGCCCACCAGTCCGCCGACGGCGGTGGCGATGCCCAGCTGCGACGCGAAGTTCTGCTGCGCCTTCAGGTTCTCCTCGGGCGACGCGACGTCGTTCAGCTTCAGGCTGACGGGGTTGAGGCCCGGAGCAACCTTGTCCTCGGGGTCGACCGGAGTGGCCTTCGACGGGTCGACGACCGGCGTCAGGGTCAGGGTCTTGCCGTCCTCGCTGATCTCCCGCTCGAAGGGCAGCTGCAGGTCACCGAGCTGGATGGCCAGCGGCAGGCTGACGACGGCGTTGCCGTCGCTGTCCTGCAGTTCCACGCTTTTGCCGTCGCCGGACACGGCGAACGAACCGGCGTCGATGACGGTGACGACGGAGTCGCCTTCCGCCTGGGTCTCGTAGTTGATCTTCTCCGGTGCCGTGACCGCGGGTGCGGCGTAGGACGTGCCGGCGGTGAGGCCGACGGCGGCGATGGTCATCGTCGCCACGGCGGCGAGCTTCCTGAACTTCATTCGATTCCGTTCTGTGACTTCGGCGCACGCCCCCGACGGACGCCCCCCAAGTTATGACACCAATGCGCCCCTGCGCACCGTAGGCCCTGATCGCGGGTGCGCGAAGCACATCTCGCGCAGCATCATAACCGACATCACAGGGATCGTCGCGTCCGGAATGTGCCGAATCCGTTGCCGGTCCGTTGCCCGACTCGGCGGTAGGGATATCGAAGCGTGACCGGTTACCGCACGTTAGGTATGCCTGACTCAATGAGTCGAAAGGTTTAACGCTTACCGTAGGCGGACACTCACGCTACGGCGCGATGCGGCAATTCGGCCGCCCCCCACGCGGTCGACCTCCACCAAGCACCGCGCCGCAGCACCGCGAGACTAGACTACCGGCCGGTAACTTCCTATAGCTACCGGCTGGTAACTTAGTTCGGGTTACGATGCGTGGGCTTATACCAGGCGGCCGCGGCCGCCCCCGACACGAAAGGCCACCTATGAATGCCCTGACGATCACGTTGGGCACGATCGGCGTGCTGCTCAGTCTGGTGTGCTGGTACTCGTTCATCGGTGGCGCGATGAAGATGGTGAACGTCGTTCGGATCGGCCAGCCGGCTCCGGATCGGTGGCAGCCGTTCTTCCCGCGCTTCAAGCAGATGCTCGTCGAGTTCGTCGCACACACCCGGATGAGCAAGTTCCGCACCGTGGGCTGGGCCCACTGGCTGGTGATGGTCGGCTTCATGCTCGGCGCGATCGTCTGGTTCGAGGCCTACGGCCAGACCTTCGATCCGGCGTTCCACTGGCCGCTGATCGGCAACACCGCCGTCTACCACCTGATCGACGAACTGCTCGGCCTCGGAACCGTGATCGGCATCACCGCGCTGATCATCATCCGGCAGCTGAACCACCCGCGGAAGCCCGAGCGGCTCTCGCGTTTCGCCGGCTCCGACTTCCGGGCCGCGTACTTCGTCGAGGCCGTCGTCCTCATCGAGGGCCTCGGCATGATCTTCGTCAAGGCCGGCAAGATCGCGACCTACGGCCACGCCAACCCGTGGACCGACTTCTTCACGATGAACCTCGCCAAGCTGCTGCCGGCGAGTGCTGTGATGGTGTCGATCTTCGCGTTCGTGAAGCTGATGTCCGGCATGATCTGGCTGTACGTCGTCGGCCGCAACATCACGTGGGGCGTCGCCTGGCACCGCTTCGCCGCGTTCTTCAACATCTACTTCAAGCGTGAGGACGACGGTGGCGTCGCCCTCGGCGCCGCGAAGCCGATGACGTCGAAGGGCAAGGCCATCGACATGGAGACGGCCGATCCGGACACCGACACCTTCGGTGCCGGGAAGATCGAGGACTTCTCCTGGAAGGGCTGGCTCGACTTCAGCACGTGCACCGAGTGCGGCCGCTGCCAGTCGCAGTGCCCGGCCTGGAACACCGGCAAGCCGCTGTCGCCCAAGCTGCTCATCACCTCGCTGCGCGACCACGGCTTCGCCAAGGCTCCCTACCTGCTCGCCGGTGGCCGCAAGGACCTCGGTGGCGACGAGATCGGACTGGTCGACGCCGAGGGCAACCCGGACGAAGCCAAGCTCGGAAAGATCCCGGCCGCAGCGCTGGCCGAGACCGACCGCCGGCTCGTCGGTGAGACCGTCGAAGGCGAGCTCGCGCCCGTCATCGACACGGAGACGCTGTGGAGCTGCACCAACTGCGGTGCCTGCGTCGAGCAGTGCCCGGTGGACATCGAGCACGTCGACCACATCATCGACATGCGCCGCTACCAGGTGCTCATCGAGTCCGACTTCCCGTCCGAGCTCGCGGGTCTGTTCAAGAACCTCGAGAACAAGGGCAACCCGTGGGGTCAGAACGCCAAGGACCGGCTCAACTGGATCTCCGAGCTCGACTTCGACGTTCCGGTGTTCGGCCAGGACGCCGACAGCTTCGCCGACTACGAGTACCTGTTCTGGGTCGGTTGCGCCGGTGCCTACGAGGACCGGGCCAAGAAGACCACCAAGGCCGTCGCCGAGTTGCTCGCAACCGCCGGCGTGAAGTTCATGGTGCTCGGCGCCGAGGAGACCTGCACCGGTGACTCGGCCCGTCGCGCGGGCAACGAGTTCCTGTTCCAGCAGCTCGCGATGCAGAACATCGAGACGCTGAATTCGGTGTTCGAGGGCGTCGAGGACTCCAAGCGCAAGATCGTCGTCACCTGTGCGCACTGCTTCAACGCGCTCAACAACGAGTACCCGCAGGTCGGCGGCAACTACGAGGTCGTCCACCACACCCAGCTGCTCAACCGCCTCGTGCGGCAGAAGAAGCTGGTGCCGGTGGCGTCGGTGAGCCAGGACGTGACCTACCACGATCCCTGCTTCCTCGGCCGGCACAACAAGGTGTACGACGCGCCGCGCGAGCTGATGGCTGCGTCCGGTGCGAAGCTCACCGAGATGCCGCGGCACGGCGAGCGGTCCATGTGCTGTGGTGCTGGTGGTGCCCGCATGTGGATGGAAGAGAAGATCGGCAAGCGGATCAACATCGACCGCGTCGACGAGGCGCTGTCGACGAGTCCGTCGAAGATCGCCACCGGCTGCCCGTTCTGCCGCGTCATGCTCAACGACGGTGTCACCGCTCGCCAGGAGAAGGGCGAGGGTGAGGGCGTCGAGGTCGTCGACGTCGCGCAGCTCATGCTCGACTCGATCACGCGTCTCGAACCGGCGCAGCTCGGCAAGAACCTCGAGGTGATCCCGCGGGAGCGGCCCGCTCCCGCACCGGCCGCGGACTCGAGGGGCGCCGCCGTGGCGTCCGAGGCCGTCGCCGAGACCGAGGAGAAGGAACGCGTCGAAGAGATCGAGGAGGCGGCCGCGACGCCGGCAGCCTCCAAGACGGCCCCGGCCGGCGGTCTGCAGATGAAGGGCGCCGCCAAGGCTCCCGGCGCGAAGCCGGGCGGACTGCAGATGAAGGGCGGCCTGAAGGCTCCGGGCGCGAAGGCTTCCGGTGACGGCGCCGCAGCCGAAGCTCCCGCTGCACCCGCCGCCAAGCCCGGCGGACTGCAGATGAAGGGCGGACTCAAGGCTCCGGGCGCCAAGAAGGCCGCCCCCACCGGCGAATCCGCTCCGGCCGCCGCCTCGACGGGCGAATCGGCCCCGGCGGCACCGAAGGCCAAGCCGGGTGGGCTGCAGATGAAGGGCGGGCTCAAGGCCCCGGGCGCCAAGAAGGCCGCTCCGGCAGCTCCGGCCGCCGAGGCTCCCACTGCCGAGGCACCGGCCGCGCCGTCGGTCCCGAAGGCCAAGCCGGGTGGGCTGCAGATGAAGGGTGGGCTCAAGGCTCCGGGCGCCAAGAAGGCCGCCCCGGCGGCCGAGGCTCCCGCTGCCGAGGTTCCCGCCACGGAAGCACCCGCTGCGGCGGCACCCGCTGCCGAGCCTTCGGCGGCCCCCGAGCCGCCGAAGGCGAAGCCGGGTGGCCTGGCCTTCAAGGGTGGAGCAAAGGCTCCCGGCGCCCGTAAGGCCGCCGCGCCGACGGCTCCGGCCGCGACGTCCGAGCCGCCCGCGGAGAAGCCCGAGCCGGCTGAGAAGCCCGCCCCCGCGAAGGCACCGGAACCGGCGCACGCACCCCCGGGTGAGGCACCCGATCCGGACGCCCCGCCGGAGAAGGCACCAGAGCCGGAGACGCCGTCGACCAACGGAGCGGAAGCGTCGGCCAACGGCGCCGAGGCACCGGCCCCGCCGCAGGCCAAGCCCGGCGCGCTGGGCTTCCGGTCCGGCGCCAAGGCCCCCGGCCGGCGCTCGTAACACCCGCGACGCCCCCCACCTCGTGTGGGGGGCGTCGTCGTCTTCCTGAGCAGACACCGTTTCTACCGTGCTTGCACCCCCTGCAACGGGGGCAAGCACGCGACAGCGGGTGCAAGCTCGACGTCAGGGCCGGAACGTTCCGGTGGGCCGCGGCCCTCGCGCGGCCCGCGCAATCGCCTCCCGGACACGCTCGGCGACCAGGGCGGGTGTGGCCAGCTCGTCCCACACCCAGCGCACGACGGTCCAGCCGGCATCGCGCAGACGGTCTTCGCGCTGCTTCTCCCGCCACACCGTCTCCTCCGGCGCCACGCCGTCGCCCCGGTACTTCACACGACCGTCGAACTCACCGATCACCCCGTGGTCCGCGAGCAGGAAATCGACCCGGGCCAGCCACCGTCCACGGGCGTCGAGGATCGTCGCCTGGGTCAGGGGCATCGGAAGGCCGTCGCGGACGAACAGCACGCGGCTGCGGGACTCGCCGACGCTCTCGCTCCGCCCGTCCATGAACTGCGCCGCGCGCACGCCCTTCGCATGGCCGGGGTGGCGGACGTTGCGCGCCAGCGCATCGGTCACGTCGGCGACGGAGATCCCGCACGTGCGCAGGGCGTGATCCCCGGTGACGACGGCCTGCTCGAACGGAAGGGTGCGGGCGAGGTCGGCGACCGTGCGCGCGACGGTGAGCACGCGCGCTCCGTCGACATCGGTGACCTCGTCCGGAGCGAACGGCGACGCATGCAGGTTCCGTCCCGGCGTGCGCTTCGCTCCCCCGGCGCGATTGCGGGTCAGGTGGACGTCGTCGAGCGGGGTGTTCCACAGGGCGAGGCCGTGCAGGACGGCGGCAGAGACGTGGCTGAGCGCGGCGTCGGACCGCATCCCGCCTGCCACCGCGACAGCCCGCCGCCGGTGGCGGCCGTATTCGTCGAGCTGCGCGAAACTCTCGGCCGGCAGGTAGGAGCCACGGTGGACGCGGTGCCAGTGACCGCGCCCGCACAGGCGCTGGATCTCGCGATCGCTGACGCCCCGCTTGAGTGCCGCGGCGCGCCGGATGATGTCGTGTTCGTCGCCCATGCGGTCACAGTGCCGTATCGACCCCGGGCGCGCACCGCGACGACGACGGGACCGTCTCGATCTGTGGATGGATCTCCCGGTTGTGGACAACCGTGCCCGCACCGGAAACCACGTGCCGACACCTGAATTCGAGGGCGACCGCGGATGCACGGTGTCAGCTGTGCCGGGCGATCAGTTCCTCGCGACGTGCGGGATCGAGGTTCGCGCGTGAGACGTCCCCGTCGTAGTGGTCGAGCAGCCGTGGATCCATCACCTTGCGCCACAACGACGGGACGAACGACAGCAGGATCATGACCGCGTAACCGGCGGGCAGTTGCGGCGCCTCTTCCATCGTGCGCAGCGTCTGGTAGCGCCGCAGCGGGTTGGCGTGGTGGTCGCTGTGCCGCTGCAGGTGGTAGAGGAACAGGTTGCTGCAGCTGTGGTCGCTGTTCCAGCTGTGCCGCGGCGCCACGCGCACATAGGAACCGTCGGATCGCTGCTCCCGCAGCAGGCCGTAGTGCTCGAGGTAGTTGGCGGCCTCGAGGAACATCACCGCCAGAACCGCCTGCACGATCAGCCACGGCGCGACGGACCACCCGAACACCGCGATCAGCCCGGCGTACAGCGCGACGGTCAGCGCCCAGGCGTTCAGGACGTTGTTGCGCGGGCTCCACCAGGGCAGTCCGCGACGGGCGAGGCGTTCGCGTTCGTACCGCCAGCCCGACCGCAGTCCCCCGAACACCGAGCGCGGCAGGAACTTCCAGTACGACTCGCCGAACCGCGCCGTCGCGGCGTCCTCGGGCGTGGCGACGCGCAGATGGTGACCGTGGTTGTGTTCGACGAAGAAGTGCCCGTACCCGGACTGGGCGAGGGCGATCTTGGCGAGCCGGCGTTCGAGGTCGGTGCGCTTGTGCCCGAGTTCGTGGGCGGCGTTGATGCCGACACCGCCCACCACGCCGACGGTGGCGGCCATCGCGAACCGCTCGGGCCAGCCCATCGGTGCGACGGTCCATACCCAGCAGGCGAAGACGAGTCCGGCGTACTGCAGCGGCAGGTAGAGGTAGGTGCACCAGCGGTAGTACCGGTCCTCCTCGAGCTCCCGCACGAGCTCGTCGGGCGGGTTGGCCTTGTCGACGCCGGTGAACCGGTCGACGAGCGGCACGATCACCGCGATCAGCAGCGCCCCGAACGCCCAGAACAGCCCGAGGTGCAGGTACTCCACGAGCGCCCACGCGACGAACGGGCTCAGCGGGACGGCGAGTCCGCAGAGCCACAGGTACCGTTTGCGGTCCCGCCACTGCGCCACAGCGGCACCGTCCCCCACCATCTGCACCAACCCCCTGGTTGTCTCACCTGTCGTCCCCCGAACATCACGGTTTTCACCTTCATATGCCCGCGACGCGCCGGAATGTTACCGAATGGTAGGACAAAAGAGACGAAGTGCCCACGGCGTTGTGACCCGGCCCGAACCCACCTGACCGGAAAACAGCAGCGGCGCCGCACCCGAGGTGCAGCGCCGCCGAGATGTCGGGACGAACCCGCTCAGATGGGACGAACCCCCTGGGCCTGCGGACCCTTCTGTCCCTGTCCGATCTCGAACTCGACCCGGGCACCCTCGTCCAGCGACTTGAAGCCGGAACCCTGGATCTCCGAGTAGTGAACGAACACGTCGGGCCCACCGCCGTCCTGCTCGATGAAGCCGAAACCCTTTTCGGCGTTGAACCACTTCACAGTTCCCTGTGCCATACCGTACGACTCCTCAATCCACCCGCGCGTCACCCCGACGCAACGGTCACAAGTCGTCATGATTGCACTTTTCGGGCCGAACGTCGCGGTGGACGCGGCAATGCGCGCCAAATCCGGCTGAAACCCGGTTGCGGACGGGTGGCACCATGGACGCCGTGAGTACAGGAGAACAGGGCCACCTTCACCACCGCATCAGCCGGAAGCTCGAGCAGTCCGCGAAGCTGCAGAACGTGCTGTACGAGATCCGCGGGCCGGTGCACGCGCACGCCGCGCGACTCGAGGCGGAGGGGCACCGCATCCTCAAGCTCAACATCGGCAACCCGGCGCCGTTCGGGTTCGAGGCACCGGAGACGATCGTGCAGGACATGATCGCCGCGCTGCCCCACGCCCAGGGCTACTCGGAGTCGAAGGGCATCGCGTCGGCGCGCCGGGCCATCGTCACCCGCTACGAGCTCGTGCCGGGCTTCCCGAAGCTCGACATCAACGACGTCTACCTCGGCAACGGCGTCTCCGAACTGATCACGATGACGATGCAGGCCCTGCTCGACGACGGCGACGAGGTGCTGATCCCGGCGCCGGACTACCCGCTGTGGACGGCGATGACATCCCTGGCCGGGGGCACGCCGGTGCACTACCTGTGCGACGAGTCCAACGACTGGAATCCCGATATCGAGGACATCGAGTCGAAGATCACGGACAAGACCAAGGCCCTGCTGGTCATCAATCCGAACAACCCGACGGGCGCCGTGTACTCGCTCGAGGTGCTCGAACAGCTGGTGCAACTGGCCCGCCGGCACCAGCTGCTGCTCCTGGCCGACGAGATCTACGACAAGATCCTCTACGACGACGCCAAGCACATCTCCCTGGCCACCCTCGCCCCCGACCTGCTGTGCCTGACCTACAACGGCCTGTCGAAGGCCTACCGGGTGGCGGGATACCGGTCGGGGTGGATGACGATCACCGGTCCGAAGGAGCACGCGGCCGGCTTCCTCGAGGGCATCGATCTGCTCGCCTCGACCCGCCTGTGCCCCAACGTGCCGGCTCAGCACGCCATCCAGGTCGCGCTCGGCGGGCACCAGAGCATCGAAGACCTGATCCTGCCCGGCGGCCGGCTGCTCGAGCAGCGCGACGTCGCGTGGGAGCGCCTGAACTCGATTCCCGGGGTGAGCTGCGTCAGGCCCCGCGGCGCCCTGTACGCCTTCCCGCGCCTCGATCCGGACGTATACGAGATCCACGACGACGAGAAGCTGGTCCAGGACCTGTTGCTGCAGGAGAAGATCCTGATGGTGCAGGGCACCGGTTTCAACTGGCCGGATCCGGACCATCTGCGGATCGTGACGCTGCCCTGGGCTCGCGACCTCGCGGTGGCCATCGAACGGTTCGGCAACTTCCTGTCCAGCTACAAGCAGTGATCGCGGCCGGCAACGAGCCGGCTGCGACACGCCCGGGATGCGCGACACGCCGAGCGTTGTCGAAAGTATATGTTGCCGCGAACAAACCGCATCGTCGCAGGCCGAGCGGCCGGGAACGAGCGTTCGGCCGGGTTCCGGTGAGGACCGACACACCGTAGGTACTACCCGGCGACCCGACAGAAGCAGTACGTTTGTCTACGGCACCTCAGCGTGCTGGGCTCCCTGATCATCGCCACCCCCCCTGTGCGAGATCAGGTCGACGGTGGCGGGGACACCCCCCCTGCTCCCCGCCACCACCAGCCCTTCTCCCCTCGAACGACCGCGTATTCCGCGATGCGACCTCGCCGCGACCACGTCGTTACCCTGTGGCAGTGACACCAGCAGAGCCCACCGGCCCCAGCCACGGACACGGCCACGGCCACGGCCACTTCTCCGGGCCCGTCCCCGTCGGACCCACCGCCGCGAAGGTCGTCGTCGGACTCCTCGTCGCGATCGGCATCGCCGTGCTCGCGGGCGCCGTCGCCCTGTGGCCGAGCCGGGAGGCCGTCGACATTCCGGCCCCGCTCCAGACCACCGGCGGCGGAGCCGTCGTCACCGAAGCCGGCACCGTCGTCGAACAGGACATCGGCGCGTGCGGCAGCAGTTCGGCCGGCCGCCCCTTCACCGGCGACCCCGTCCCGCCTCCCACCGAGGCCTACCAGTGCCAGCGCAGCATCGTCACGATCGATTCGGGCCCCAACGAGGGCACCCGCACCCTGCTCGAGATCGGGCCCGGCCCGGGGCAGCCCGACCTGCGCGTCGGCGAGGAGATCCGGCTCGTGCGGCAGGTCGACCCGTCCGGCGCCACCCAGTACTCGTTCTACGACTACGCCCGCGGTCTCCCGATCGCGCTCATCATCACCGCCTTCGCCGTGGTCATCGTCGCCGTCGCCCGCTGGCGTGGCCTGCGCGCCCTGATCGGCCTGCTGATCGCGTTCGGTGTGCTCGTGGTGTTCATGCTCCCCGCGTTGCTCGACGGCAAACCCGCCGTGCCCGTCGCCCTGGTCGGTGGCGCGATCATCCTCTACGCCGTGCTGTACCTCGCGCACGGGGTCAACCTGCGCACGAGCTCGGCCCTGCTCGGCACCCTCGCGTCGATGTTGCTCGCCGCCGTGCTCTCGTACGTCACGATCCGGATGACCCATCTGACGGGACTGTCCGAGGAACAGAACACCGACGTCCAGCTCTACCTCGAACAGGTCAGCATCACCGGTCTGCTGCTCGCCGGATTCATCATCGGCTCCCTCGGCGTCCTCAACGACGTGACCATCACCCAGGCAGCCTCGGCCTTCGAACTGGCGGCGCTCGATCCCACCGCTTCGCGCCGGAAGGTGTTCTCCTCCGCGATGCGGGTCGGCCGCGACCACATTGCCAGCACGGTCTACACCCTCGTGCTGGCGTACGCCGGTGGCGCCCTGCCGCTGTTGCTGCTGTTCAGCGTCGCCGGCCGGTCCATGTCGGACGTGCTCACCGGCGACGCCGTCGCCATCGAGGTGGTGCGGGCGTGTGTGGGCGGCATCGCACTGGCGCTGTCCGTTCCGCTGACCACCGGCATCGCCGCGCTGCTGGCCCGCCCCGGCGCCCCCGAGCCCGCAGCCCGCAAGGGCCGGCATGCCCGGTGACCGGTTCGACGGCCGCGGGCGTCGGTGAACGTGCGAACGATAGGTATTCTTCCTCTGTTGTCGTCCGGTGCGAGGGACCGGAGTCACGACACACGAGATCGAAGGGCAGGGGCCATGTTCTCCGAGCAGCACAGGCCTGCCGGCGCACCACCAGGAATAGGCACCACCACTTCGCCGGTCGCTCTGGACACCGACTGGGCCCGGGAGGAGCCGTCGGTCCTCCTGATCGAGGACGACGCCGGCGACGCACTCATCGTCGAGGAGCTGGTGGCGGACAGCGCGCAGGGCATGCGCCTGGAATGGGTCCAGACGATGGCCGCGGCCCGCACCGAACTGGCCGCCGGTCTGCCCGACTGCATCCTGCTGGATCTGCATCTGCCCGACGCCCAGGGCATGGACGCCCTCGCGCGAGTGCAGCAGTACGCCGCCGGCGTCCCGGTCGTGGTGCTCACCGGCCTCGCCGAGGAGCAGACGGGCCTGGCGGCGGTCGCCGCCGGCGCCCAGGACTATCTCGTCAAGGGCCGCGTGGAGCCGGACCTGTTCGGCCGGACCGTGCGCTACGCCATCCAGCGCAAGCAGGCCGAACACGCCGCCGTCGCGTTGCAGGCCAGCCGGCTGCAGGCGCAGGAGAACACCCGCCTCGAACGCGGACTGCTGCCGTCGCCGATGCTGCACCACGCCGGCGACGTGGACATCGTGGCGCGCTACCGGCCCGGAAGTGACCAGTCGCTGCTCGGTGGCGATTTCTACGACGTCGTGCAGACCGAGGACGGCGCCGTGCACGTGCTCATCGGCGACGTCAGCGGGCACGGGCCCGACGAGGCCGCCCTCGGGGTGAGCCTGCGGATCGCCTGGCGCACCCTCGTTATCACCGGCGTCACCGGTGTCGCCCAGTTGCAGAAGCTCGAACGGATCATGGTCGCCGAGCGGGCGAACGAACGGCATTTCGCCACCCTCACCATTCTCGTCATGTCGCCGGACCGGCGCCGGGTGCAGGTGATGCGCGCCGGGCATCCGGGTCTGCTGCTGCACAGCTCCCTGGGGGTCGACTGGGTCGAGGCGCCCGGCGGACCCGCGCTCGGGTTGCTGCCCGGTGTCTCGACGTGGCCCGTGCACGAGTTGGAGCTGCCGGAGGGCGGCGGCATCATGATGTTCACCGACGGGCTGTTCGAGGGCCGGGTCGGCGACGGCGGGGAACGCCTCGGCGAGGAGGGGCTGCTGCGGCTGGCCCGCGAGGAAGGGCACCTGGCGCCCGAGGCCTTCGTCGACACCCTGATCGACCGGGCCGAGGCCCTGGCGGAAAGTCACGGAGGACTCGGCGACGACGTGGCCGTGGTGCACGTGCGATGGAGCGAGAAAGTAGCGGAGCAGACATGAGAGACCCGTCGATGCCCGAACCCAAGGTCGAGCGGGTGCGCTCGCGGCTGACGGTCCAGAGCTGGTTCCAGGTCGCCTTCGCGGTCCTTGCAGTGTTCGTCGTGCTCGGCACCATCGTGGGGGGGTACTTCATCCAGCGCACGGTCCAGATCACCGACGAACTGGTCGACCAGATCCAGCCGGCCCGCGCCGAGGCGTACCGGCTGCAGGCGGCGCTGCTGGACCAGGAGACCGGCGCTCGCGGCTACGCCCTCACCGCCGACCTCGACTTCCTCGAGCCGTACGTGTCGGGCAAGCGCGTCGAACAGGAGGCCGTCGCGCAGATCCGCGAGCTGACCGCCGGTCATCCGGAGTTGCTGGCTGATGTCGACGAGATCGAGGCTGCCGCGGAGGCGTGGCGTGCCGACTACGCCGAGCCCCTCGTCGCAGGCGTCGTACCCGGGGATCCGCAGCCTCAGGACCAGGCAGCGACCGATCGGGGCCGAGCGACGTTCGACGCCGTCCGCACCCTCTTCGAGAAGCAGAACGCCCAGCTCGCGCAGGCCCGCGCGGATGCCTTCGACGACCTCGTGCAAGCCCGCACGATCCGCAACTCCGTGCTGGTGGCGATGGTGGCGGGCTTCCTGATCACCGGCCTGCTCATGGTGGTCCTCGTGCACAACCTGGTGGCGCTGCCCCTGGTCAGCCTGCGCGCGGCGACGCGGCGGGTCGTCGCAGACGGCAACTTCGACCAGCACATCCACCCTCAGGGCCCGAAGGACATCCGGATCCTGGCCCGGGACGTCGAAGCGATGCGCGGGCGCATCGTGTTCGCGCTGGCCGCAGCACACACCCAGCACGAGCAACTCGCCCAGCAGAAGGCGGACCTCGACACCCAGGCCGAGGAACTGCGCCGCTCCAACGCCGAGCTCGAGCAGTTCGCCTACGTCGCCTCCCACGACCTGCAGGAGCCGTTGCGCAAGGTCGCGTCGTTCTGTCAGCTGCTCGAGAAGCGCTACGGCGACAAGCTCGACGAGCGCGGCGCCCAGTACATCGCGTTCGCCGTCGACGGCGCCAAACGCATGCAGGTCCTCATCAACGACCTGCTGACCTTCTCCCGCGTCGGCCGGGTCAGCGACGACCACGTGCGCGTCGACCTGGATCAGCCGCTGGACAAGGCCGTGGCCAATCTCGCCGCCGCGATCGACGAGTCCGGCGTGCGCATCGAACGTCCCGAGAATCTTCCCGAGATCACGGGCGATCCGACCCTGCTGACGATGCTCTGGCAGAATCTGGTGGGCAACGCGATCAAGTTCCGCCACCCCGACCGCACTCCCACCGTGCAGATCACCTGCGACCGGGACGAGGGGGATCAGGACGGGCCCGGAACCTGGACGTTGTGCGTCACGGACAACGGCATCGGCATCGACGCCGAGTTCGCCGAGAAGGTGTTCGTCATCTTCCAGCGTCTCCACGGCCGCGACGTCTACACCGGCACCGGCATCGGGCTGGCGGTGTGCAAGAAGATCGTCGAGTACCACGGTGGCAGGATCTGGATCGACACCGAGCACACCGAGGGCACCCGGTTCTGCTTCACGGTCCCCTCCCTGCCCGACGAAGAACCCGAAGCGCCCGCCCCGGCCGACGCCGACCTCGAAGGAGCCCCCGCATGACCCCCGCCGAGCCCATCGACGTCCTGCTGGTCGAAGACGACCCGGGCGACGAACTGATGACCCGCGAGGCCTTCGAGGACAACAAGATCGGCAACGAGCTGCACGTGGTCCGCGACGGTGAGGAGGCCCTGGACTTCCTGTACCAGCGCGGCGCGTACACCGAGGCGCCGCGTCCCGATCTGATCCTGCTCGACCTCAACCTGCCCAAGTACGACGGGCGGCAGGTCCTCGAGAAGATCAAGTCCGACCCGGATCTGTCCGACATCCCGGTCGTGGTGCTCACCACCTCGGCCGCCGAGGAGGACATCCTGCGCAGCTACCGGCTGCACGCCAACGCGTACGTCACCAAGCCGGTGGATCTCGACCAGTTCATCGGGGCGGTCCGGCAGATCGACGAGTTCTTCGTCCAGGTGGTGCGGCTGCCCCGCCGTCGCCAGTAGTCCCGGGCGGCCGGGTCGGCGTCAGATGCTCCAGCGCATGGTGACGACGGTCCCGGTGTCGGCCGGGGCCACGGTCGCCGTGTCCGCCAAGGAGTTGATCAGGGTGAGGCCGTGCCCGCGCGAGCTCGTGCTCGGGTCGGTGTCGTTCGCGAGCCAGCTGCCCCGGTCGATGATGGCGACCTCGACCTGACGGTCGCCCGGGATCAGCGTCGCCTCGAGGTCGAGCGTGCCCGACGCACCGTCGCGGTAGGCGTGCTCGACGGCGTTGGCGAGGGCCTCGTAGCTGGCCAGCAGCACGTCGCGGGTCAGCTCGGGGCTCACGTGCACCGCGTCGAGCCAGCGTTCCAGGGCTCGTCGCAGCACGGTCAGCTGACCGGGCTCGGCGCGCACGCGCCGATAGGCAAGCGTGACCGAGTCGCACAGCGGGGTGTTCTGCGGCGAAAACATCGCATTCACTTTAACCCGTCGCGTTGGGGGCCATCGGGTTCGAGGGTCCCCGGCGGCGGAGGGGGTCCGTCAGATGGGTAACCGCAGCTCCGGCGGCACTTCGATCGTCGGCAGCGGCGGTAGCGGCGGCAGCGTCGGCACCGGGATGTTCAGGCCGGGGATCAACGGCGGCGGTGCCGTGGCGGGGGGCGGCGGAGGCGGCACCACGCGCGCGGTCGTGGGGTCCTCGACCGGCGGGACGGTCGTGGTCGTTGTCGGTGCCGGTGCCGGCGCGACGGCGGGCGCCGGCTGCGGGGTCGGCGACGGCGTCGTCACGATCACCTCGGTCTGCCGGATATCCGACTCGTCGTCGCCGGCGAGGGTGTTCTGGGCGCCGAGCGCCAAGCCGATCATGGCGACCACGCCCAGGGCGGTGCCGGCCAGTCCGGCCCCGCTGATCTGCCGTTTGGACACGTGCGGTTCGTGAGCGGTCGCCGCCCGCTTCCGCCTCGGTGTCCTGGTCTCGCCGGACGGGGCCGGTGCGGGCGTCTCGGCACGCGACAGCTGCTCGGTGCGGTGCGGCGCCGTGCCACCGGGCGGGACGATGCGTTCGGTCACGGCCGGCGCGACGAGCAGTTCGGTGACCGCCGGTTCCGGGGCGACGGCGCGCAGGGCGCCACCCTTGGCCAGGACGAGCTCGGGTTCGTGCGGAACCACGACGGGCAGCTTCGTCCACGTCTCGAGCACCCGGCGCACCAGGCGGACGTGGGCGCCCCCACCGAGCAGCACGATCGTCTCGGGCCGGGCGCCGGACCGCTGCACGACGTCGCGCACGAACCGCGCCGAGGCCTCGACGAGCGGGGTGATCAGCGGTTCGAACGTCTCCAGGGACATCAGGATCACGCCGGCGGTGCCCGGCACGGCGACGGCGTCGCTGCCGGACAGCTGTTCCTTCGCCGCGCGGCACTGGGCGACGAACTCCTCGTCCTGCGGGTCGTCGGGCCGCCACACGCCGTCCGAGCCGAGCAGGTGCAGGCGCACCGCGTCGTCGAACAGGCGCCCGGCCACGGACCCGGTGCGTTCGGTGTGCACGGCGCCGGTGCTGCGGTCGGCGACGGTGACGGTGAGTCCGGACGCGCCGAGGTCGTAGAGGACCGCGACGTCGGCGGTGAGCTCGCCGGTGGCCCGCAGGTACGTCAGGGCCGCTTCGGACTCGCCGACGAGGCTGTACCGGTCGAGTCCCTGCTCGGCCATCGCGGCGCGGAGCCGTCCGGCCTCGGCGGCGTCGCGGTACACCAGGCCCGCGCGCTCGACGCTCTCGCCCGCGATGCCGGCCTGTACGAGCACGCCCACGGTTTGCGCCGCGAGACGTGCCGGGTCGTCCCGCCTGGTCTCGACCACCTGGAACTGGTAACCCGCGGAAGGTGCGTCCGGATCGATCGGACGAACGATCCGGACGGCACTCGTCCCTGCGGTCACCCCGAGAACCGAACTCATCAGCCGCCTTCTGATCGTGTTGTGCGCCGCACAGCCTCCCCCGGCGCATCCCGACCGCCCGATGCTACCGAACGGTCCGGACAGACCCCCTGGCGAATCGGACATGCGGCCCGGCAACCGGACGAACGGCCCGGGGGCTGCCTAGGATCGAGCGATGCGGGTTCTGTACGTCTGTACCGGGAACATCTGCCGATCGCCCACCGCCGAACTGCTGACCACCGCGTTCGCGCGGGAAGCGGGCCGGGGTGAGCTGTCGGCGCACAGCGCCGGCACCCGCGGCATGGTGGGCCGGCCCATGGAACCGACGGCGGCGCTGGTGCTGCGTCAGCTCGGCGGCGAGCCCGACGGCTTCGTCGCCCGGCGTCTGTCGCCGCGCATCGCGCAGGACGCCGACCTGGTGATCACGATGGCCGAGTCGCACCGCGGGGCCGTGCTGCAGTCGGCACCCCGGATGCTCAAGCGGACGTTCACGCTGCGGGAGGCCGCTCGGCTGCAGCAGCTCAGCGGCGCCGAGACGGTCACCGAACTGGCAGCGGCCCGGGCGCAGTTTCCCGCGCCCGGGCCGGAGGACGTGACCGATCCGATCGGCCGCGACGAGGACACGTTCGTCACCGTCGGGACCGAGATCGCCGATCTGCTGCTACCGCTGCTCGCCCGGATCCACGACTGACCCGTTGCGCGGGCCCGGCAGCGGCGAGGGCGCGACGGGTCGCGACACCGCCGTCGGCACCGACTGTTCGCGGTAGGCGGGCTCGGCGGAGTACGCCTGTGGGGCGCGGTAGTGCTGTCCCGCCTGCGCATCCTCGTGGTTCGGCTGCTCCGGGCGGTACGGTTCCGGCCGGGTGGGCTCGCCGCGGTGGCGACGGCCGCCGGTGGGTTGCGCGGCGGGCTGCTGCGCCGGCGCGTCCTTCTTCACGTCTGACTCGTAGTAGTAGCGGTACTCGTAGGCGCCGCGGCCCTTGTTCGGTGTCATCGTCATGATGGTGCCGAGCAGGTGCGCGCCGGCGCTGCCGAGATTGCCGACGGCGCGGCTGAGCTGCTCGCGGGTGGTCTTGCCGTGGCGCGCGATGAGCAGGGCGCCGTCGGTGGCCGCGGCGAGCACGACGGAGTCGGTGACGGGCAGGACCGGCGAGCCGTCGATGATGACGTACTCGAAGCGCGCCCGCAGGTCGTCGATGACGTGCTTGGCGGTGTCGGAGCCGAGCAGCTCGCTGGGGTTGGGCGGCAGCGCGCCGGAAGCCAGCACCCACAGGCCCTCGTACTGGCTGGGCTGCAGCACGTCCTCGAGACCGGCTTGACCCGAGAGCACGGTGCTGAAGCCGACGTCGCCGACGACGCCGAGGTACTTCGACACCCGCGGCCGGCGCAGGTCACCCTCGACGAGCACGACGGAGTGACCGGCCTCGGCGAGCACCAGTGCGGTGTTGATGGCGGTGGTGGTCTTGCCCTCGGCGGGCAGGGCGCTGGTGACGACGATGACGCGCGGCGGGTTGTCGACGTCGAGGAACTTCAGGTTGGTGCGCATCTCCCGGTACGCCTCGGCGCTGCCGGAATTGGACTCCTGGAACGCGATCGCCGCGTGCTCCTGCCGTTCCTTGTCGAGCGGGATGGTGCCCACGAGGCCGGTGTGGGCGAGTTCCTCGACCGTCTTGCGGTCCTTGACCGTGTTGTCGAGCCGGTCGCGCAGCACCGCGAGGGCGATGCCCAGGAGCAGGCCGACGGCGAAGCCGAGCGCGAGGTTGCGCTTCGTCTTCGGCGACACCGGGGTCGCCGGGGTGTCGGCGTGCTGCTCGACGACGACCCGTGCGGTGGGCTCACCGCCGTTCTCGGGGGTCTCGAGCTCGCGGGCCATCACGACGAACTCGTCGGAGAGGGCGTTGGCGAGGTCCCGGGCCCGTTCCGGCGACGCGTCGTCGACCTTGACGTCGACGAGCACGGTGTCGGGGGCCGACGAGGCGGTGACCTTCTCCGCCAGCTGCGACGGCGTCAGGTCGGACAGTCCCAGCCGGTCGAGGGTGCGCTGCGCCAGCGTGGTGCCGGTGAGCAGCTTCGTGTAGGAGGCGACGCGCTGCTGCGAGAACAGGTTGCCCTGGTAGATCTCGTTGACCGAGGCCCCCGACGAGGTGGAGACGAACAGCCGGGTGCTCGCCTGGTAGATCGGGGTGGTGAGCAGGGAGGCGCCGAGCGCACCGAGTACCGCCACCACGGTCGTCACGGCAACGATCTTCCATCGCGCCTGCAGAATGCGTAGGTAGTCGTGTACTTCCATTACGGTGTCTCCCTCGTTGCTGTGACACTGTCGGTGCACCCTACGGGCGCGGAAATCTGTCGTTCGGTCAGGTGGCGGGCGAGCGTGGGGCCGATCACGGCCAGCGCGCCCGGGGTGGTCAGGTCGGAGTGCGGGTAGGGCACGTCGTGCGCGGTGACGCGGCCGCGGACGTGCCGGCGCCAGCTCGCCGCGAGGTCGGGTCCGGCCGGTCCGCCGGGGCGGGCACGGAACAGCAGCGCGTCGCCGTCGAGGACGCGGGGCGTGTGCGCGGTGACGGCCTCCTCCAGGGCGGCGCCCGCGGCGAGCGCCCGCTTCCGGATCTCGGCGACGAAGGCCGACGGCAGGCCGGGCACCTCGAGTTCGACGACGGGCTCGTCCGGCAGGGCCGCGACGTCGGGGAGGGTGTCCGGGGTGAGCGTGTCGAGCAGGATCAGCGACGCCACCTGCTCCCCCGCCTCGTGCAGTTGCACGGCCATCTCGTGCGCGATGGTTCCGCCGAGGGACCAGCCCAGCAGGTGGTAGGGGCCGTCGGGCTCGACGGCGCGGACCTCGTCGAGGTAGCGGGCGGCGAACTCGGCGACGGTGCGCGGCAGCGGCTCGAGCCGGGTGGCCTGCAGCCCGTACAGCGCGACGCCGGGTAGGTGCGGCGCGAGTCCCGTGTAGCACCAGGACATTCCGCTGATGGGGTGGACGCAGAACAGCGGGGTGCCGTCGGGGCGTCCCGCGAGCGGCACCACGGTGGCGAGGGGGTCGGTGTCGTCGCCGCCGTGGTCGATCCGGTCGGCGAGGTCGGCGACGGTCGGCGCGGTGAGCAGCCAGTCGAGCGGGACGTCGCGGTCGAGCGCGGCCCGCAGGTCGGCGGCGACGGCGACGGCGCCGAGCGACGTCCCGCCGAGGTCGAAGAACCCCTGGTCGGCGGACACCGGCCGGCCGAGGTGCCGGGCGAACACCTCGGCGACCACCTCGGCCGTCGGTCCGGTGGGAGGAACGAAATCATCTGCGGCGACGGTGAAGTCGGTTCGGGGCAGCGCGGCGCGGTCGACCTTGCCGGACGGCAGCAGTGGCAGCGCGTCGACGACGGTGATCGCGGTGGGCCGCAGCGCCCGCGGCAGGTGCGCGGCGGCGCGGGCCCGCAGCGCGGCGGCGTCGGCGCTGCCCTGCACGTAGGAGACGAGGACGGTCTCGCCCGTGGGGCCGGGCACGGCGACGGTGACGGCGGCGTCGACGTCGTCGGCGGCGGTGAGCACGGCGTCGATCTCGGCGGGTTCGACGCGGATGCCGTGCAGCTGGATCTGCTCGTCGACGCGGCCGAGGACGTCGAGTTCGCCGGCGGCGGTGACGCGGGCGAGGTCGCCGGTGCGGTACAGCCGCCCGCCCGGCGCGCCGTACGGGTCGGCGACGAATCGTGTTGCGGTGAGCCCGCTTCGGTTGTGGTAGCCGCGGGCCAGGCTCGGCCCGGTCACGTACAACTCCCCGATGACCCCGGCCGGGACGGGGTGCAGGCGCGCGTCGAGGACGTGGGCGGTGGCGCCGGCGACGACGGTCCCGGCGGTGGGCCGGGCGCCGGGTGCGAACGGCCCGCCGAACGACACGGCGATCGTGAACTCGGTGGGCCCGTACCCGTTGAGCAGCCGGTGCCGCTGCCAGCGTTCGACGACGGGCGCGGTGAGCGCCTCACCCTCGGACAGGACGGTGACCGGGCGCGGCAGCGTGTCCGGATCGAGGGTGGCGAGCACGGAGGGGGTGGCGACGACGTGGGTGACGTGCTCGGCGACGATCAACTCCTGCAGCGCCTCGCCCGCGTACACATGGTCGGGTGCGACGACGAGGGTTGCGCCGTGCGCGTGGGCGGTGAGCAGTTCGAACACCGACGCGTCGAAGGTGTGCGACGCGGCGTGCAGCACCCGGCTGCCCGGCGTGACGCCGAGAACGCGTGCGTCGGTGAGGGCGGTCAGGCCGCGGTGCGGCACGGCGACGCCCTTGGGTGCGCCGGTGCTGCCGGAGGTGTAGATCAGGTACGCGGTGTCGTCGGGGTGCGGCTCCGCGGTGACATCGCGGGCGTCGTCTTCGGACTCGTCGGCGGTCAGGTCCAGCCAGTCGATGCCCTCCCCTGCCGGAGCAACGCCCGGCACGGTCAGGCCGACGGTGGCGCCGCTGTCGCGCAGCACGGTCGCGATGCGGGCGGGCGGCTGCGTCGGGTCGACGGACACCCATGCCGCGCCGGCCTTCGCGACGGCCCACACCGCGAGCGGCCAGTACTCCCCGCGCGGCACGGCTACCGCGACGACGCCGGTCACCCCGCGGGCGCGCAGCCGCGCGGCGACGGCGGCGGCGCGGGCGTCGAGCCCGGCGTAGGTCCACGCGACGGTTCCGGCGCGCACGGCGATGGCGCCGGGGTGGGCGCGGACGGTGGCGGCGAGGATCTGCGGCAGCGTCCGCGGCGCCGCGGCGGGGGCGGTCAGCGGCGCGGGCGCGGGGGCGGCGAGATCGCCGACGGCGGCGGCGGGGTCGTCGAGCGCGGCGCCGAGCAGCGCGAGGTAGTCGGCCAGCAACGCGTCGGCGGTGGTGGCGTCGAACAGGTCGGTGGCGTACACGAGGCGCACGTCGATGCCGTCGTCGCCGCGTTCGGTGACGTCGACGGTGAGGTCGAACTGGGCGGCCGGGGTGCCGGCGTCGAATTCGCGCACGCGCAGCCCGGGCAGCTGCGGCAGGTCCTGCCCCGCGGGCACGGTGCGGTGGGCGAGCAGCACCTGGAACAGCGGGTGGTGGGTGCCGCGGGTCGGCGCGACCCGCGCGACGACCTGATCGAACGGGACGTCGGCGTGGGCGAGGGCGTCGAGGTCGGTGGTGCGGACGCGGCGCAGCAGGTCCGCGAACGGCTCGGCGCCGTCGACGGTGGTGCGCAGGGTGAGGGTGCCGACGAACATGCCGACGAGGGCATGCAGACGCGGGTCGGCGCGGCCGGCGACGGCGGTGCCGACGGCGATGTCGGCGCGGCCGCTGCGACGGGCGAGCAGCGCGGCGAGAGCGGCGTGCAGCACCATGAAGCCGGTGGCGTCGTAGGCGCGCGCGACGTCGCGCACGCGGCGGTGGGTGGCGGCGTCGAGGTGGGCGGTGACGGCGCCGCCGACGTGGCTGGGCCGCGCGGGCCGGGGCCGGTCGGTGGGCAGCGGCAGCGGCGTGTCGGGCAATCCCGCGAGAGTCGTTGCCCAGTGGTCGAGTTGGCGGGCGGCGAGGCTGGCGGGGTCGGCGGGGTCGCCGAGCAGGTCGTGGTGCCAGCGGGCGTAGTCGCGGTAGCGCACGGGCAGCGGCCACCAGATCGGTGCGGCACCGGCGACGCGGGCCGCGTAGGCGTGCTGCAGGTCGGTGAGCAGCGGCGCGACCGAGCCGCCGTCGAACGCGATGTGGTGCACGGCCGTGGCGAGCACCCGTTCGCCGCCGCCGAGGTCGATCAGCCGGAGCCGCAGCGGCGCCTCGGCGGTGAGGTCGAACGGCGCGGTGAGCACCTCGGTCACGGCGGCGGTCACGTCGGTGCCCGGAACCGTCTCGAGCACAGGCGGATCCACAATCGTGGCGATGCCGTCGGGGTAGGCGGTGCGCAGTACCTCGTGCCGGTCGGCGACGTCGGCGACCGCCGCGGCCAGCGCGGCCGTGTCCAGGTCGCCGCTCAGGTGCAGCGCGACGGGCACGGTGTACGCGGCGCTGCGCGGTTCGGCGCGGCCCAGCAGCCACAGCCGCTGCTGCGCGGGGGCGAGCGGCGTGGGTGCGTCGTCGTCGTAGCGGCGCAACGGGATCCGGGTGGTGTCGCCGTCGCGCAGGTGCGCGGCGAGCGCCGCGAGCGTGGGGGCCTGCAGCACCGCGCGGGCGGGCACGTCGACACCGAACGCGTCGGCGAGGCGGGCGGCGAGGACGACGGCGGACAGCGAGTCACCGCCCGCGGCGAAGAACCCGGCGTGGATGTCGGGGCGGGCGCCGAGCACGCCCTCGGCGACGGTGACGACGAGGTCCTCGACGTCGGTGAGGGGCCGGTCGGCGGCGGCGTCGTCGCGGGCGGTGTCGAGCTCGTGCAGGGCGGCGACGTCGAGTTTGCCGTTGACGGTGGTCGGCAGCTCCGGCAGCAGCCGCAGCCGGGCCGGCATGCGCTGCGGCGGAACGATTTCGGCGAGTCCGGCACGCACGCGGGTGTCGTCGACGTCCGCGTCGGCGGCCGCGAAGGCGACGAGCGCGCCGTCCGAGGCCAGCACGACGGCGTGCCGGATGCCCGGTTGCGCGAGCAGGGCGGCCTCGAGTTCCCCGGGTTCGATGCGCACGCCGCGGACCTTGAGCTGCCGGTCGGTGCGGCCCCGGAAGGCGAGGGTGCCGTCGGGGCGGCGGTGCACGAGATCGCCCGTGCGGTAGCGGCGGGTGCCACCGGGGGCGGCGACGAACCGCTGCGCGGTGAGGCCGGGGGCGCCGAGGTAGCCGAGCGCCACGGACGTCCCGGCCAGGTACAGCTCGCCGACGGCGTCGTCGGGCACCGGGCGCAGCCGGGCGTCGAGGACGTGCGCGACGGTGCCGGGGACGGGCCGGCCGATACCGCCGCGGCCGTCGACGTCGGCGAGGGTCGCGACGATGGTGGCCTCGGTGGGTCCGTACGCGTCGAGCATGTGGCGGGCCGCCGCACCCGAGCCCCGGGTCCAGCGGGCGGCGAGCGCGGGCGGCAGGGTTTCGCCGCCGGAGGCGACGACCCGCAGGTCGGGCAGCTGCTGCGGGTCGAGGGTGCCGAGCACCGCGGGGGTGGACAGGTAGTGGGTGATGCGCTGGGCGCGCAGCACCTGCTGCAGGTCCGCGCCCGCGTACACCTCCGGCGGGGCGACGACGAGGGTCGCGCCGGTGGTGTGGGCGAGGAGGAGCTCGAGCAGGGCCGCGTCGAACGCCGGGTGGTAGCCCTGCAGCACGCGGTCGCCGGGTCCGACGCGGTAGCGTCGGGCGGCCTCGGCGGCGAGCGGCGCGAGACCGCTGTGGGTGACGGCGACGCGTTTGGGAGCGCCGGTCGAGCCGGACGTCGACACCACGTACGCGACGTTCGCCGGGGCGGGCTCGTCGGCGGCACCGGAGAGGTCGGAACTGGTGAAGGCGGCGCCGGTCTTGGTGATCGCCCACAGCCGCAGCACGTGGTCGAGGCCGCGGGGACGGTCGATCGGGATCACGGTGCCGGGGCCGGCGCCGGCGGCGCGCAGCTCGTCGGCGAGCGCGTCGGAGCGGGCGTCGAGTTCGCGGTAGGTCAGGGCGGTCTCGCCCTCGCGCAGCGCTTCCCGGTCCGGGTGCGCCGCGGCGGTGGCGCGCAGCAGCTCGGGCAGGGCGCGGGCGGGGGCGGGTTCGGCTCCGGTCAGCGGCGCGGCGGGCCGGTCGACGGGCAGGTCGCCGACGAGCGCGTCGGGTGCGGCGACGACGTGCCGCAGGACGGCGACGAACCGGTCCGCGAGCCGGCGCGCCGTGGATGCGGCGAACCGGGACGCGTCGTGCACGAGGGTGCCGGTGTAGCCGTCCGCGGCGGGCGCGAGCGCGAACTGCAGGTCGAACTTCGGTGCGCCGGCGAGGACTTCCTGCGCGTCGACGGTGAGGTCCCCGATCCGGACGGGGTCGAGGGCGAAGTCTTGCAGGGCGAGCGCGACCTGCGGGGCGCGGCCGGACAGGCCGGCGAGGATCTGCTCGTAGGGCACCCCGGCGTGGTCGAGGGCGGCGACGTCGAAGTCGCGGACCTGCGCGAGCAGCCCGGCGAACGGCATGTCGGGTTCCACACGGGCGCGCAGCACGAGCGTGTCGAGGAACGGGCCGACGAGCTGTTCGACCTGCGCCCAGCGGCGGGCGGAGACGACGGCGGCGACGGCGACGTCGTGGCCGGCGCCGACGCGGGCGAGCAGCACCGACAGGGCGGCGTGCAGCACCATGAACTCGGTGGCGCCGTGGGCGCGGGCGAGGGCGGCGATCCCGGCGCGCACGTCCGCGGGCACCTCGAACGCGACGGTCTCCGCCACGACCTCGGAAGGCTCTGTGCTCGTGGGTAGTTCGACGGGGTCGAGGCCGTCGAGGGCGCGTCGCCAGTGCGCGACGTCCGGCTCGGGGATCCCGCGGGCCTGTTCCCACAGCGCGTAGTCGGTGTACTGCAGCGGCAGCGGCTCCCACCGCGGCGGCTGCCCGGCCGCGCGGGCGGCGTAGGCGACGGCGAGGTCGCGCAGCAGCGGCGCGAGCGACGCCCCGTCCGCCGCGGCATGGTCGACCGCGAGCCGCAGCCGCCGGGTGCCGTCGGTCCCCTCGAGGTCCCAGTGGACAACACGGTCCGCGAGGACCTGGTGCGGGCCGTGCTCGTCGACGACGATGCGGGTGCGCAGGATCTCGTGCCGCGCCGCGACGTCGTCGAGCGCCGCCTCGAGGGCGGGCACGTCGAGGGGCCCGGTCAGGTGCACGTCGGCGCGCAGCCGGTAGGCGTCGGGGTCGAGGCGGCTCAGTCCCCACAGGCGACGTTGCGCCCGGCTCAGCGGGATCCGGCCGGGGCGCGGGTGGACGGGCACCGGCCCGGTCTCGGCGTCGAGCCCGCCGGCGTCGAGCGCGGCGGCGAGGGACTCGACGGTGGGGTGCTCGAAGATCAGCCGCAGCGGCACCGCGGTGCCGGTCTCCTCGCGGAGCCGGCCGACGAGGACGGTGGCGAGCAGCGAGTTGCCGCCGACGGCGAAGAAGTCGTCGCCGCGGCCCGGGTCGGTGCCGGTCAGTTCGCCGAAGATCCGCGCGACGAGACTCTCGGTCTCGGTGCCGGGTTCGTCGCGCCCGCCGAGGTCGGGTGCGGGCAGCCGCGCGACGTCGAGTTTGCCGTGCGCGGTGCGCGGGACCGCGTAGAGCGGGACGACGGCGACGGGCACGAGGTGGGCGGGCAGGCTGCGGCGCAGCTGCCGTCGCGCGTCGTCGGCGTCGACGGTCGCGGGCACGACGTAGGAGACGAGCGCCCCGTCGCGCACGACGGTCGCCGCCTGCTGCACCCCGGCCACCCCGCGCAGCGCGGCATCGACCTCTCCCGGCTCGATCCGCACCCCGCGCAGCTTGACCTGATCGTCGCCGCGCCCGACGAACCGCAACGCGCCCCCGCCGCCGGTGCGTCCTTTGGGCTGCCCTGGCCGCCCAAAGGACACACCGGCCCAGCGGGCCAGGTCGCCCGTGCGGTACCGGCGACGGCCGCCGGGCGCGGCGACGAACCGGGTTGCGGTGCGGCCGGGATCGCCGCGGTAGCCGTCGGCGAGCCGCTCCCCCGCCAGGTACAGCTCCCCCGCGACGCCGGGGGGCACGGGCCGCAGCCGCTCGTCGAGCACGACGGCCTCGACCCCGCGCACGGGGGTGCCGATCACGACGTCCGCGCCGGGCGTCAGCGGCGACGAACAGGTCGCGAAGACGGTCGCCTCGGCGGGACCGTACCCGTTGTAGAGGCGACGGCCCGCGCCCCACCGCGCGACGAGCTCGTCGCGCACGGCCTCCCCGCCGAGCATGAGCACCCGCAGGTCGGGCAGCGCGCGCGACGGCACCGTCGCCAGCGCCGACGGGGTCAGGCAGGCGTGAGTGATGCGTTCACGCGCGAGCAGGTCGGCGAGGGCGTCGCCGCCGTAGGCGTCGGCCCCGGCGACGACGAGGGTCGCGCCGGACGCACCGGCGACGAGCAGCTCGAGCATCGCCGCGTCGAAGCTCGGCGACGCGACGTGCAGCATGCGGTCGCCGGGCGCGGCGGCGAACAGTTCCGCCAGGTCCGCGACGAGGGCACTGACGCCGCGGTGGGTGATGCTGACGCCCTTGGGGTTTCCGCTGGTGCCGGAGGTGAACACCAGGTAGGCGGGGGCGCCCGGATCCGGGTCGGCCACCGCGACGGCGCCGTCGCAGGTGTCGGCGACGTCGAGCCAGGTCACGGCGGCGGGCAGCGCCCCGAGGTGCGCGGCGCCGGTGACGCCGACGCTCGTGTCGGCGAGCATCGCGGCGAGCCGCGCGGCGGGCTGGGCCGGGTCGACGAGCATCGGCGCGGCCCCGAGCCGCGCGATCCCCCACACGGCGACGACGGCGTCGAGCGAGCGGGGCAGGGCGCACGCGACGGCCGTGCCGGGCCGCACGCCGACGGCGTGGAGCCGGGCGGCGAGCGCGTCGGCACGCGAAACCAGCTGCGGGTATGTCAATTCCGTCGAGCCTTCGCGCACGGCAACACCGCCGCCGCCGCGGGAGGCGCCGTCGGCCAGCCACTGCCACAGCGTCCGCGCCGGGGCGGGCTCGGGTCCGGCGGCGGGGACGAGCGCGGCCCGTTCCGGCTCGGTGAGCAGGTCGATGTCGCCGATCCGCACGGCCGGGTCGGCGACGGCGGCGCGCAGGATCGCGACGTAGCGGTCGGCGAACGCGGCGACGGTGCCGGCGTCGTACAGGTCGGTGGCGTAGACGAATTCGAGGTCGACGCCGGTGCCGGTCTCGGTGACGACGAGCTGGAGGTCGAAGTTGGCGTGTTCGTCGGCCACCGGCAGCACCCGCGCGGTCAGGCCGGGCAGCTCGAACGCGTCGACGGCGGGGCGCCGCAGCGACAGCGCGACCTGGAACAGGGGGTGCCGGGCCGGGTTGCGGGCGGGGTTGAGGCGCTCGACGAGGGTCTCGAACGGCGCATCCGGGTGGGTGTAGGCGGCCAGGTCGCGGGCGTGGACGTCGGCGAGCAGGTCGGCGAAACCGGCGTCCGGGTCGACGGGGGTGCGCAGGACGAGGGTGCCGGCGAACATGCCGACGAGGTCGTCGAGCTGCGGGTCGCCGCGCCCGGCGACGACGGTGCCCACGGCGATGTCGGCGCCGGCGCCGTGCCGGGCCAGCAGCACGGCCAGCGCCGCGTGCAGCACCATGAACGTCGTCGCGCGACCTTCCCGCGCTAGCCGCGACACACCCTCGGCGACGACGGGGTCCACGGTCGTGCGATGGGTGGCGCCGCGCCCCGTGGGGCGGGCGGGCCGGGGCCGGTCGCCGGGCAGGGTCACCTCGTCGGGCAGGCCGGCGAGCACGCCCGTCCAGTGTTCGAGCTGCGCGTCGGCGCCGGCACGCTGCCAGCGGCTGAAGTCGGTGTACTGCACGGGCAGCGGCGCCCACCGTGGCTCGTGCCCGGCGAGCCGGGCGGTGTAGGCGTCGACGATGTCGCGCAGCAGCGGGGTGAGCGACCACTCGTCGGCGGCGATGTGGTGCACGACCACGGCGAGCACGTGCCGCTGCGGCCCGAGCCGGTACAACCGCATCCGCACGGGCGGCTCGTCGGTGAGATCGAATCCGGGGGCGGCGAACTCGCGGACGAACTCGTCGAGCCCCTCGGCGGGCACGGCGACGGGTTCGAGGGCGGGTCGCGCGACGGGCCGCACCACCTGCGCGGTGGGGTCGGGGTAGACGGTGCGCAGGGTGCGGTGCCGGCCGAGGACGTCGGCGACGGCGGTGGTCAGTGCCGCGACGTCGAGCCGGCCGTCGAGACGCACCGCGAACGGCAGGTTGTAGCTGCCGGATTCGGGGTCGAGGCGGTTGACGAACCACAGCCGCTGCTGCGCCGGGGACAGCGGCGCGGGAGTGTCGTCGCCGGCCGCGACGAGCGGGGCGCGGCGGCGGGGCGTGCCGGCGCGGGCGGCGAGCAGGGCGGCGAGGTCGGTGACGGTGGGGGCGGCGAACACGTCGCGGACGGTGACGTCGACGTCGGCGATGTCGGCGAGGCGCCCGGCGAGACGGGTCGCGAGCAGCGAGTTGCCGCCGAGGTCGAAGAAGTCGTCGCCGGCGCCGACGGACCCGACGGCGAGCAGTTCCCGGTACACCTCGGCGACGAGTTCCTCGAGCGGCCCGTGCGGGGCGAGGCCACTACTGGGTGCGACGGTGGGCGCGGGCAGCGCCGACCGGTCGAGTTTGCCGTTGGCGGTGCGCGGCAGCGCCTCCAGCGCGACGACGGCGGCAGGGACGAGGTAGTCGGGCAGGGTGCGGCGCAGCTCGCGCAGCGCCGCCGTGGGGGTGCCGCCGACGAGGTAGGCGACGAGCCGGTCGTCGCGCAGCACCACGGCGGCCTGGGTGACGCCGTCGCAGCGCAGCAGCGCGGCCTCGATCTCGCCCGGTTCGATGCGGTAACCGCGCAGTTCGAGCTGGTCGTCCGCGCGGCCCCGGTGGTGCAGCACGCCGTCGCGGCCGCGACGGCCGAGATCGCCGGTGCGGTAGCGGCGGGCGCCGCCGGGCGCGGCAACGAACCGCGCAGCGGTCAGGGCAGGGCGGTCGCGGTAGCCACGGGCGAGTTGCGTTCCGGCGACGTAGAGTTCGCCGACGGTGCCGGGCGGGGTGCGGCGCAGCGACCGGTCGAGGATCTGCACGTCCAGCCCGGGCAGGGGCCGGCCGACGCCGGGCTGGTCGGCGGGTCCGCGGGTGACGTGCACGGTGGTCTCGGTGATGCCGAACATGTTCACCGCGCGCACGTGCGGCCGGTCCGCGAGCCACGGCCGGACCTGTTCGGGGTCGAGGGCCTCGCCGCCGAAGATCAGCAGCCGCACCGTGTCCAGCGGGGTGTCGACGGTGGCGAGCTGGTGGAACGCGGTGGGGGTCTGATTGAGGACGGTGACATTCTCGCTGTCGAGCAGCGCGGCGAAGGCGCCGGGGTCGCGGGCGGTGTAGTGGTCGACGACGACGAGCCGGCCGCCGGTGGTGAGTGCACCCCACATCTCCCACACGGAGAAGTCGAAGGCCGGGGAGTGGAACAGCGTCCACACGTCGCGCGGCCCGAACCCGAAGTCGGCGGTGGCGGCGAACACCGCGGCGGCGGCCTCGTGGCTGACGAGCACGCCCTTGGGGGTGCCGGTGGACCCGGAGGTGTAGATCAGGTACGCGCCCGCCCCGGCCGGGACTGCCGCGTCGCATTCGCCGCCGGCGTCCAGGCGTTCCCGGATCTCCGTCGAATCGATCTGCAGCGCAGGTACTTCCACATCGACCGCGAAGTCTGTGTCGCACAGCACCGCAACGGGGGCGGCGTCGTCGAGCAGGGCACGCAGCCGCGCCGGCGGGTGCGTGACGTCCAGCGGCAGGTACACCGCGCCGGCGCGGGCGACGGCGAGGATCGCCACCACCAGGTCGAGGGAGCGGGGCAGCGCGACGGCGACGACGTCCTCGACGCCGAGTCCGCGCTCGGCGAGCAGCGCGGCGAGCGCCCCGGAGCGGGCGTGCAGCTGCCCGTAGGTCAGGGTGTCGTCGCCGTGGGTGAGCGCGATCGCGTCGGGCCGGCGCCGCGCCTGCTCGGCGACGAGCGCGGGCAGCGTGGCCGTCGCCGGGTCCGCCGAGGGTACGGAGGTGTCGCCGTCGGGGCCGAGCAGGTCGATGTCGCCGACGGCGGCGGCCGGGTCGGCGGTGACGACGTCGAGGATGCGCAGCAGGAACGGCGCCCACCCCGCGACGGTGTCGTGGTCGAACAGGCCGCGGTCGTAGGTCAGCACGCCGTCGAGCCCGGTGGGGGTGCCCGCGTCGGAGCGGTTCTCGCGGACGGTCACCTCGAGGTCGAATCGGGCGGTGCCGGTGGACAGCTCGCGCACACCGGTGACGTCGGGCACGTCGAGGCCGTCCAGCGCGAAGCTCTCGTAGGCGAGCATCACCTGGAAGATCGGGTGGTGGCCGGCGGTGGAGGCGCCGAGCGCGTCGACGACCCGGTCGAATGGCACGTCGGCGTGGGCGAATGCGTCGAGGTCGACGCGGCGGGCGTCGGCGAGCAGTTCCGCGAACGTCGCGCGGGCGGGTACGGGCAGCCGTAGCGCGACGGTGCCGACGAACATGCCGACCACGTCGTCGAGCATGGGGTCGATGCGCCCGGAGACGGGGGTGCCGACGGTGACGTCCTCGGTGGCGGCGAGCGTCGCGAGCAGCACGGACAGCGCGGCGTGCACGACCATGAACGTCGTCGCGTCGTGGGCGCGGGCGAGTTTGTCGACGGCGGCGTGCAGTTCGGCGGGCACCGAGAAGCGCACGCGTCCAGCGGTGGAGTCGCCGTCGCCGCGGGGCCGGTCGGTGGGGAGGGCGAGCAGCGGCGGGGCGCCGGCGAGGGTGCGGGTCCAGTGCGCGAGCTGCCGGGCGGCGAGGCTCTCGGGGTCGGCGGGGTCACCGAGCAGGGTGCGCTGCCAGCGGGCGAAGTCGCGGTAGGTGACCGGCAGCGGCGGCCACGCGGGGCTGCGTCCGTCGCGCCGGGCGGCGTAGGCGACGGCGAGGTCGCGGCCGAGCGGCAGCAGCGCCAGCCCGTCGACGGCGACGTGGTGCAGCACCACCGCGAGGGTGTAGCCGGTGGCGGTGCGGTACAGGCGGGTGCGCAGCGGCGGGTCGACGGTGAGATCGAAACCGGCGCGGGCGAAGTCGGCGGCGTCGAGGTCGGTGGGCGCCGCGTGCGGTTCGAGGTCGAGGTCGATGCGCGGCAGCACCTGCTGAGTAGGTCCGTCCGGGCCGTCGGGGTGGACGGTGCGCAGCACGGCGTGCCGGGCGATCACGTCCGCGGCGGCGGCCGCGAGGGCGTCGAGGTCGGTGCCGGCGTCCAGGTCGACGACGAACGCGACGTGGTCGCCGGGGGCCGCGTCGGCGACGTCGAACCGGTTGGCGAGCCACATCCGCTGCTGGGCGGGTGCGAGCGGCACCGGCCCGGTGTCGCCGGTCGGCAGCAGCGGCAGCCGTTCGCCGGTGAGTGGATCGGTGACGGCGGCGGCGAGGCCGGCGACGGTGGGGTGTTCGAAGATCTCCCGCACGCCCACCCGGTGACCGGCGACGGCGCCGAGCCGCGCGGCGAGCTGGGTGGCGAGCAGCGAGTTGCCGCCGAGCGCGAAGAAGTCGTCGTCGGCGGCGACGGCGGGCAGGTCCAGCAGGTCGGCGACGACCCCGGCGACGAGTTCCTCGGTGGCGCTGCGGTATCCGGCCGGGGCGCCGGGGGCGACGACGGGCTCGGGCAGCGCGGCGCGGTCGATCTTGCCGGTGCTGGTGAGCGGCAGCGCGTCGAGGACGGTGACGGTGGCGGGCACCATGTGCCGCGGCAGCCGCGCGGCCGCGAACTCCCGCAGCTCGGCCGGGTCGAGGCGGGCGGGGTCGGGTCCGTGCACATACGCGGCGAGCGCGTCGCCCCGCACGACGGTGACGGCCGCGGCGACCGCCGGGTGCCCGGTGAGGGTGGCCTCGATCTCGCCGAGCTCGATCCGGAACCCGCGCAGCTTGACCTGATGATCCACCCGCCCCACGAAGTCCAGGGCGGCTCCGCCGCCCGTGCGGTACATGCGCCCACCGCCGAACGGCGACGCGACGAACCGGCTCGCCGTCAGCCCCGGCATGCCGAGATAGCCGCGCGCGACGCCCGGCCCGAGGAGGTACAGCTCCCCGACGACGCCGACGGGCACGGGCCGCAGCCGCGGACCGAGGACGATCGCGGTCACGCCGTCGAGGCCGGTGCCGATGGTCAGCCGCTCCCCCGGCACCAGCGGCGCGCTGGCGGTGGCGAGGACGGTGGTCTCGGTGGGCCCATACACGTTGAGCATGGTCCGGCCGGGCGCCCACCGGGCGGCGGTCTCGGCCGGCCACGCCTCCCCGCCGACGGCGAGCACCCGCAGCGCGTCCAGACCCGACGGGTCCAGCAGGGTCGGCACGGCGGGAGTGGAGAACCAGTGCGTGATCCGCTCGCGCCGCAGCAGTTCCAGCAGCTCGTCGCCGCCGTACACGTCGGCCGGCGCGACGACGAGGGCGCCGCCGGCCGCGGCGGCCAGCAGGTATTCGAGCACCGACGCGTCGAACGCGGGCGACGCGAAGTGCAGCACCCGCGCCTGCGCGTCGAGGTCCATGCGACGACGCAGCGCCGCGACGAGCGGTGCGAGCCCCCGGTGGGTCACGACGACGCCCTTCGGCGTGCCCGTCGAGCCGGAGGTGTAGACGAGGTACGCGGCGTGGTCGGGTCGCAGCGGGCGCACCCGGTCGGCGTCGGTGATCGGCCCCGACCGCGCGGATCCGGCGTCCGGGTCGATGCGGGCGACGCCGTCGGGCAGCGACGTGCCGGGCCGGGCGACGGCATACCGCACCTCGGCGTCGGCCAGTAGACGGGCGATGCGTGCGGCGGGCTGGGCGGGGTCGACGGGCATGAACGCCGCCCCGGTCAGCGCGACGGCCGCCACCGCACGCACCGAGTCCACCGACCGCGGCAGCAGGATCGCGACGCGGTCCTCCGGCCCGAGCCCATGCTCGAGCAGGTGCCACGCCAACGGTGTTGCGGCCGGGATCAACTCGATCGGCTCACCGTCCGGCGCGACGACGTGCAGCGGATGCGCGGAGAGCAGTTCCGGCAGCGTCGCGACCGGCCCAGACGGCGCCATGACGATGTCGGGGGCGCCGAGGTCGAGGTCGCCGACGGGGGCATTCGGCGCGGCGACGGCCGCGTCGAGCACCGCGTGCAGCCGGGCCACCGCGGCGGCCACCGTCGCACGCTCGAACAGTCCGCCGTCGTAGATCACCCGCCCGGTCAGTGAGCCGTCGGGCAGCTCCCGCACCGCGAGTTCGATGTCGAATCGGGCGAGGCCGGAGGGGATTTCCTCGGCGCGCACGCGCAGGCCGGGCAGGTCGAGGTCGGGCACGGCGACGTTGTCGTAGGCGAGCATCACCTGGAACGGGGCGAAGCCGAGCGTGTCGACGACGCGGTCGAACGGCACCGTCGCGTGCGCGTACGCGTCGAGGTCGGTGCGACGGGCCGCGGCGAGCAGGTCGGTGAACGACGCGGCCGGGTCGACGTCGAGCCGCAGCGCGACGGTGCCGACGAACATGCCGACGAGGGCGTCGAGGTCGGGGTGTTCGCGGCCGGCGGTGCCGGAGCCGACGGCGACGTCGCGCCCGCCGGTCCACGTCGACAGCCACACGGCGACGGCGGCGTGCACCGCCATGAACGCCGTGGCGTCGTGCGCGGCGGCCAGGCGCCGCAGCTCCTCGAACCGCGCGGCGGGGACGGCGAATTCGAGTGACTCGGCCGGTCCGGGGCTGCCGGTGCGGGGACGGTCGGTGGGCACGGTGGGGGCCTCGCCCAGTCCGGCGAGCGCGGTGGTCCAGTGCGCGAGTTCGCGGGCGGCGACGCTGTCGGGGTCGTCCTCGTCGCCGAGCAGGGTGTGGTGCCAGCGGGCGTAGTCGGAGTACTGCAGCGGCAGCGGTTCCCACCGCGGCTCGTGCCCGGCGGCGCGGGCGGTGTAGGCGGCGGCGACGTCGAGGGTGAGCGGCACGAACGACGCGCCGTCCATGGCGATGTGGTGGGCGACGACGGCGAGCACGTGCCGATCCGGCCCCACCCGCAGCAGCCGCGCCCGCAGCGGGATGTCGGTGGTGAGGTGGAACGGCGCGGCGGCCCATTCGGCGATCAGGGCGTCCACGTCAGCGGGGTCGACGGGTTCGGCGTCGAGGTCGGGCAGCACTTCGGCGACGGGCCGGACATGTTGGTGCGGGCCGGGTTCGGTGAACACCGTCCGCAGGATCTCGTGCCGGTCGAGGGCGTCGCCGAGCGCGGCGCGCAGCGCGGCCGTGTCGAGGGTGCCGTCGAGGTGCAGCGCGAACGGCAGGTGGTAGGCGGCGGTGTCGCCGTGCGCGAGCAGCCACAGCCGGCGCTGCGCGGGGGCGAGCGGGGCGGGCGTGTCGTCGGCCGAGCGCACCGGGGCCGGCACGGTCGCCGCCGGTCCGGCGTCGACGGCGGCGGCGAGGTCGGCGACGGTGGGATGGTCGAACACGTCGCGCAGGTGCACGTCGCGGCCGAGGGCGGCCCCGAGGCGCGCGGCGAGCTGGGCCGCGCCGAGCGAATGTCCGCCGAGGGCGAAGAAGTTCGCGTCGGCGCCGACCGTCTCGACGCCGACGATCTCGCACATCAGCTGCGCGACGAGGGTCTCGGTGGGCCCGGCGGGCGCCCGCGAGTCGGTGGCGGTGTCCACGGCGGGGGCGGGCAGCGCACGACGGTCGATCTTGCCGCCCGGGGTGAGCGGCAGCGCGTCGAGCACGGTGATCGTCGCGGGCCGCAGGTAGGCGGGCAGGCGTTCGGCGAGGCGGGCGTGCACGTCGTCGGGCGCGACGTCGCCGACGACGTAGGCCGCGAGGGTGTCGCCGTGGACGACGACGGCCGCGTTGGCGACGCCGTCGAGCGCAGTGAGCGCCGCCTCGACCTCGCCGGGCTCGATGCGGTAGCCGCGGATCTTGACCTGCCGGTCGGCGCGCCCGACGAACTCCAGGACGCCCCCGCCGCCCGTGCGCGTTTCTGGTAGCTCCGACGACCAGAAACGCGCACGG
>NZ_JAUIZP010000039.1:0-42780 GCF_041414735.1 Rhodococcus sp. GXMU-t2271 | reverse complement strand
GGCCCCGCGCACGATGGGCGCGGGGCCCCGTTCCGGTCACGGCAGGATCAGCCGCCGGTGGACTGGTACGCCTCCACGGCGGCCTGCACCCGTTCCAGCGCTCGGCCGTACGCCGCGAAATCGCCGGTGCTCTGCGCCGCGCTGAGCTCGGCAAGTGCCGCGTCGAGTTCGGCGACTGCCGCCGTCCGATCCGCCGGCGCCGGCGCGGGCGCCGGGTTCGGTGCCGGAGCGGGAGCCGGTGCCGCAGCCTGACCGTCCTGCGGTGTCCCCTGTGCCCCCTCGGCCGGTGCCGGGGGCGTCGACTCGCCACCCGGTGCGGTGGCCGCACTACCGACGCCGCCACCGAAGACCTGGTCCAGCGCCGCGGCAAGGGTGGGGGCATAGCCGATCCGTACGCCACCGGCGGGCCCGGGCTCGCGATAGCTGACGATCACCCGGGACAGCTGCGGGAAGGTGGAGGTGTTTCCCGTCGCCGAGTTGCGTTCCGTGTACATCGGCTGCACGTACAGGATGCCGCCCTGGGCGATGGGCAGCGTCAGCAGATTGCCGTACTGGATCCGGTTGGACCGCTCGAGCAAGGTGCGTTCCGACGCGACGCGCGTGTCGGAGATCATCGCGTTCTGCGTCTGTGCGGGACCGAACGTCTGGGTGTCGGTCGGTAGTTGGAGGATCGTGAACTTGCCGTAGTTGTCCGGATCCGAGTTCACCGAGATGTACGCGGACAGGAACTGCCGGTTGAAGCCCACCATCGCGGAGGTGAGCCGGAACGACGGGCGGGCCGTCTCCTCGTCACCGATCAGCACGTAGTAGGGCGGCTGATTCGCCGTCGTCTCCACCGTCGGGTCACTCGGCACCGACCAGAACGCGTTGTTGGTGAAGAACTCGCGCGGATCGTCGACGTGGTACTTCGCGAGCATCTCGCGCTGCACCTTGAACAGGTCCTCCGGGTACCGGAAATGCGAGCGGAGCTCGTCGGAGATCTGATCCTGCGAGGTCACCGCATCGGGGAAGACACCCATCCACGCCTTCAGGACCGGGTCCTGGTCGTCGACCTGGTAGAGGGTCACGGTGCCGTCGTACGCGTCGACTGTCGCCTTCACCGAGTTCCGGATGTAGGAGACCTCCTTGCGGGGCAGCAGCCGGCCGGTGTTCTGGTCGACGCTGTCCTCGACGAGACCTTCCAAGGAACTGCGCTGCGCGTACGGGTAGTTGTCGAGCGTGGTGTAGGCGTCGACGATCCACACGATGCGGCCGTCGACGGCCGCGGGATAGGCGTCGCCGTCGGCGGTGAGCCACGGTGCGACCTTCGTCACCCGGTCCCGCGGATCGCGGTTGAACAGCAGCTTCGACTCGCTGCCGATCGCGCTCGAGAAGAGGATGTTGCGTTCGGCGTACTTGGAGGCGAACGCGAGGCGGTTGAACCAGTTGCCGATCGACACGCCGCCCGAGCCGGTGTAGGTGTACTGCGCGGTGTCGGTGTCGTATTCGCGCGGGGCCTCGCCCTCGGCGGCACCGACGATCGCGTAGTCGGGCTCCTCCTGCGCAATGACCTCACCGAAGTAGATCCGCGGCTGTTCGACCGGGATCACCTGGTCTCCGGACTCGAGCGACGCGATGTCGCTGACCATGTACACCGGGTAGCCGCTGTTGCTGTTGGCGGCCTCCTCGGCGGACTCGCTGGCAGCGGCGTTCACCCGGTTGGCGGGGGCGGCGACCAGGCCGTTTCCGTGGGTGTACACCGTGTGCCTGTTGATCCAGTCGGTCTGGTTACCCGTCAGGCTCGACGGCGACAGTTCACGGGCGGCGACGATGTAGTCCTCGCGCTGCCCGTCGATCTCGTACCGGTCGATGTCCAGCGACGGCGGGAACCCGTAGAAGTTCTTCAGCTGCTGCTGCTGGGTGAAGGTACGCGGCAGCACGTTGGGGTCGAGCAGACGGGTGTTGGCAATCGTGGTCACGTCCGCCGGCACATTGCGCGGTGACGTGCTCCCCACACCGGGATAGTCCTGGTACTCCACGGTCTCGTCCGTGATGCCGTAGGCCTGACGCGTCGCCGCGATGTTGCGCTCGATGTACTCGGCCTCCTTGACGGCGGCGTTCGGCCGGACGGAGAACTGCTCGACCACCAGCGGCCACACGGCTCCGACGAGGATCGACGAGAGCACCAGCAGCGCGGTCGCCATCGCCGGGATACGCAGGTCGCGCAGCACGATCGCTGCGAAGAACGCCGCCGCGCAGATGACGGCGATCGCCATCAGGATCAGCTTGGCGGGCAGCACGGCGTTGATGTCGGTGAATCCCGCACCGGTGAACGTGGGCTCCTTGCGCCCGCTCCACAGCAGTGCGTACCGGTCGAGCCAGTACGCGACCGCCTTGAGCGCGACGAAGATGCCGGCCAGCACGGCCAGCTGGATGCGGGCGGCGCGGGTGAGACTGCCGCCGCGGCCGGCGAGCCGGATACCGCCGAAGATGTAGTGGGTGACCAGAGCGGCGAAGAGCGCCAGGATGACGGCCACGAACATCCAGTTCAGCAGGAACCGGTAGAAGGGCAGGTCGAAGGCGTAGAAGCCGACGTCCAGTCCGAACTGCGGGTCCGTGGTGCCGAACGAGCCGCCGTTGAAGAACATCTGCACGGTCACCCAGCTCGCCTGCGCGATCAGGCCGGACAGCAGACCGAGCACGATCGGGATGCCGAGGCCGAACGTGCGCAGCCGGGACATCACCGTGGTGCGATACCGCGAGATGGGGTCGTTGGGCCCGGAGGCGGGCACGAACACGGGGCGCGATCGGTACGCCAGCAGCATGGCGAGCCATACCACGGCGCCCACGAACAGACCCACGACGACGAACAAGACGATCCGGGTCAGCAGCACCTTCACGTACACGTCACGGAAGTCGACCTCGCCGAACCACAGCCAGTTGGTGTAGGCGTCCACCAGTCGGGGACCGACCAGCAGCAGCACCGCGGCCACCACGGCCAGGCTCAGCAGAATCTTGCTGCGTTTCGACAGCGAAGGTACTCCGGTGGGGGGCCTCATGCCCACGTGCCACACTCCCAATTCTCCGGCGACGCGGACGCGCCGCAGCTGTTCACCTCGACTGTCACCCACGGCACTCGTGGTGACCGTTTCGCCCCACTCTACGGAACGAGGCCGCCACCACGCCGCGGCGGCGACGAGACCGGGCGACGGTGCAAGGATATGCCCGTGAGCGACAGTCATCCCGTCCCGTCCGAAGACGCCCTGCGCCGGTGCGTCGGTGAGATCGTCGACTTCGTCGACGCCGGTGGCTGGGGACAGCCACCACAGATGTTCGCGCTGGTGCCGACGGCCCTGCTGGCGGCCTCGGAACCGACGCTGCTCGACCAGCTCGACGCGGGCCACGAGTACACCCCGGTGGAGCAGGACGCCTTCCCGGAGGACGTCGAGGGCGGCAGTCCCGCCCTCGACGAGTTCCTCGCCACCACCAGCTGGCCCGAGTCCGTCGCCGGCTGTGCCCTGGTGCAGGAGATCGTGGTGCTGCCACCGAGCGCGGAGTCGGATCTCGACGACGCGCTGGTCCCGTTGCTGGCGGATCCGCACGCCGCCGACGAGGCCGCCCGCGTCGCGGCGCACGGCCATCCGGAACGGCGCGATGCGCGACTGATCGCGGCGGTGCTGCGGGACGGTCCGTCGCTGTCGCTACTGCAGTTGCGGCCCACCGACGAGGACGACCCGTTCGCCGGGATCGAACTGCGGACCTACGACAACCTCGCGCCCAACGTGGTAGCCGCGCTGTACGCGACCCTCGAACCGGGCGACGACTAGCGCCCGCGTCTACTCGCAGCTCGGCGCGTCGCCCCCGTCGGCGAGCGAGCCGAGCGCACCAATCGCACCCTCGAGGGTCTCGACCTCGACCAGCCGCATCCCGTCGGGAGCAGCGCTGCGCGCCTCCGCGCAGTTGTCGGCGGGCACGAGGAACACCGTGGCGCCGTCCTCCGACGCCGCGACGAGCTTGTGGGTGATGCCGCCGATCGGGCCGACGGCCCCGTCGGAATCGATGGTGCCGGTCCCCGCGACGACGGCGCCGCCGCTGAGTTCGCCGGGACTGAGCTTGTCGACCACCGCGAGGCTGAAGATCAGCCCCGCCGACGGCCCGCCGACATCGGCGAGGTTGAACGTCACGTCGAACGGCACGTCCGGCACCTCCTCAGGACTGATGCCGAGGAAACCCTCCTCCGGATCGTCGGGGCGGGCGCCCACGGTCACCGTGACGGTCTGCTCGACACCGTCCCGCACGATCCCGACGTCGACCGGCGTACCAGGGGCGACGGCGGCGACGGCGCGCTGCACGCTGCCGGCGGTGGTCACCGGCTCCCCGTCGACGGTGACGAGCCGGTCGTCCTCGCGCAGCACCCCGGCGGAGGGACCGGACTCGCCGACCCGGGCGACACGCAGGACGACGGGCAGGTCGAGATGGTGCAGGGCGGCGAGTTCCGCGCTGCGTTCGGACTGCTCGAACTGGGCGGCGTCCGCCTCCTTGACCTGTTCCCGGGTGGCGGTGGGCGGGTAGATCTGCTCGCGCGGGGCGATTCCGTACCGGCTGCCGAGCCACGCCGTGAGGGCCTGCGCCACGGTCAGCCGGTCGCTGACACCGACCGTCGTCATCACGAGCTCGCCGGTGGTCGGGTCGGTGTCGGTGCCCTCGATGGCGACGACCGCCTTGCCGTCGATCTCGCCGAGGGTGTCGAACGTCGGGCCGGGACCGAGCGCCACGTAGGGCACCTTCACATTCAGCGCCACCGTCACCAGCAGCAGCGCGGGGAACAGCACCGCCAGGATCGTCACGAGCCGTCGATTCACCCGGCCAGGGTATCCGGAGCGGCGGTGTTCGCGGTCAGCGTGATCGCGGGGGCCACCGCTGCGCGGTGGGCCTTGTACCGTTGACGGCATGAGCGACACGCCTTTCGGATTCTCGAATCCCGACGACGACCCGGACCGCAGGAAGGATTCCGGTTCCGGCGCCGAGGGATCCGGTGCCGAGGGTGCCGGCGCGGCAGGCGGCGGGTCCCAGGGCGGCACCCCCGGCGGGTTTCCCTTCGGGTTCGGTGTGCCCGGCGCAGGCGGTGCCCCGTTCGGGGCGGGTGGCGACAACCCGTTCGGAGCGCAGGGCTTCGACCCGGCAGCGCTCGGTCAGATGCTGACGCAGTTCGGTCAGATGCTCAGCGGCATGGGCAGCGCAATGGGGTCCGGCGGTTCGGGACCCGTCAACTACGAGGTGGCCGCCAAGCTCGCCCGCCAGCAGATCGGCTCCGTCACGCCGGTCTCGTCCGGGTCGGCGGACGCCGTCCGGGACGCCGCGCACCTGGCAGAGCTGTGGCTCGACGGCGCGACCACTTTGCCCGCCGGCGCGACCCGCACCGTCGCCTGGACGCCCGTGGACTGGCTCGACAACACGCTCGAGACGTGGAAACGGCTGTGCGATCCCGTGGCCGAGCAGGTCAACGGCATGTGGGTCCAGGGTCTGCCGGAAGAGGCCCGGACGATGGCCGGGCCGATGCTCGGGATGTTCTCCCAGATGGGAGGCCTGGCGTTCGGATCCCAGCTCGGCCAGGCGCTCGGACAGCTGGCCAAAGAGGTTCTGACCTCGACCGACATCGGTCTTCCCCTCGGTCCTGCGGGCACCGCGGCGTTGATGCCCGCCGCGATCGATGCCTTCGGTGAGGGGCTCGAGCAGCCGGCACAGGAAGTTCTCGTCTTCCTCGCCGCGCGAGAAGCGGCACACCAGCGGCTCTACAGCCATGTGCCGTGGCTGCGATCGCGCCTGCTGTCCACCGTCGAGGACTACGCGCGCGGCATCCGGATGGACTTCTCCGCGATCGAGGACCTCGCCCAGGGCATCGACCCCACGGCGCTGACGGACCCGTCGAAGATCGAGGAACTGCTCAAGGGCGCGGCGTTCGAGCCGCAGACCACCCCTGAGCAGAAGCAGGCCCTCGAGCGCCTCGAGACGTTGCTCGCCCTCGTCGAGGGCTGGGTCGAGACCGTGGTCGCCGATGCCCTCGGCGACCGGCTGCCCGGGGTGGCCGCGTTGAGCGAGACCCTGCGCCGCCGCCGCGCGAGCGGTGGCCCCGCCGAGCAGACCTTCGCCACACTCGTCGGTCTCGAGCTGCGGCCGCGGAAACTGCGCGAGGCCGCCGCCCTGTGGCGCCGCCTCACCGCCGATGCCGGGACCGAGGCACGGGACAAGGTGTGGGCCCATCCGGACCTGCTGCCGGACTCGTCGGACCTGGACAACCCGGCCGCCTTCCTCGATCGGATCATCGGCGGCGAAACGACCACGTTCGACGATCCGATCGCGCAGCTGCGCGAGACCGAGGCACGCGAACGCGCCGAGCGGGAGAAGGGCGACTCCGGCGAGTCCACCGATCCCGACGAATCCGCCTGAGCACGCTTCGGCGCAGGTAGATCCCGGTTCTTCCCTGTGGACAACCGGCCTCGAGCACCCCGGGGCGCGGTCCGGGTTGCCGCAGACTGGCGGGCATGACCACGGCCACGCACCAGCCCGGACCGGCGCTCGATCCTGCCCTCGAAGTGCTCCGCCGCCCGGACGGCTCGGTCCAGCTCGGGTGGGGTCCCGACACCGCCGCAGTCCTCTCGCCCGGCAAAGACCTCGACGCATTCGGTCTGTCGACGGTGCTGAATCTGCTCGACGGGCGTTCGTCGCGTGCGGAGATTCTGGTCCGCACCGCGCGGGCCGGGCTCGCGGACGATGCCGTCACCGTCCTGCTCGACGAATTGACCACCGTCGGCGCGGTCCGGGATCCGGGCGGGACCGTACCGGTGGCTCCTCGGGTGCGGGTGCACGGGCGCGGACCCCTGGCGGATACGCTGGTCGCCCACCTGACGGTCTCGGGCACCCGGCTGAGCAGGTCCGCCGCCTATACCGGCGACAGTGACGTGGCCCGATGGGACGTGCAGTGCGTGCTCCTCGCCGACGCACTGGTCCCCGACCCCCGGCTCGTCCGGGAGCTGATGCGGCACCGCGTGCCGCACCTGCCCGTGTTGCTGCGCGACGGCCGTGGCATCGTCGGGCCGTTCGTCGTCCCGGGTCGCACGAGCTGTCTGCGATGCGCAGATCTCACCCGCACCGACCTCGACCCGCACTGGCCGCAGCTCGCGGCTCAACTGTGCGACCGCGTCGGCTGTGCGGAGCCCCCGGCGGTGCTGGCGACCGCAGCTCTCGCCCTCGGCGAGCTCGACGCAATTCTCACGACCGCGGCGCCCGCGACACTGGACCGGACCTTCGAGCTGGACCTGCGCAGTCATCGGCTCGCGTCGCGGCGCTGGTACCGGCACCCGGAGTGTGGGTGCGCAGCCCCGCCCGCGTGAAGCGGGGTCGCCCCCGGCGCCCCGCGCCGGGAGGACGGCGTCAGGCATGATGGGGGGCGTGGCCGAAATCCCCCGGAGAAGCAGTTCCCGCACCGCCAAGCTCGCCAGCATCCCCCTCGGGATCGCCGGTCGTGCCGCGGTGGGGTTCGGCCGGCGTCTGGCCGGCGGGGACCGCGAGGAGATCGATGCGGAGCTCGCGGCGAAGGCGGCCGAGCAGCTGTTCACGGTGCTCGGAGAGCTCAAGGGCGGAGCCATGAAGGTCGGCCAGGCACTGAGCGTGATGGAAGCCGCGGTACCGGAGGAGTTCGCCGAACCGTACCGGGAGGCGCTGACGAAGTTGCAGTCGGCCGCTCCGCCGCTGCCTGCCAAGACGGTCCACCGTGTCCTCGATCAGCAGCTCGGCGCCGGCTGGCGGGAACGCTTCGCCTCGTTCGACGACGTCCCCACCGCCTCGGCGAGCATCGGACAGGTCCACCGGGCGACGTGGGCGGACGGCCGCGAGGTCGCGGTGAAGGTCCAGTACCCGGGTGCCGACGAGGCGCTGCGCGCCGATCTGCGCACCCTGTCGCGGTTCGCGGGTCTGTTCGCGACGGTGATGCCGGGCACGGACGTGCGGGCGGTGCTCGACGAGCTGACCGCCCGCACCGAGGAGGAGCTCGACTACCGGATCGAGGCCGACAATCAGCGGGCCTTCGCCAGAGTGTTCAGCGACGATCCTCGGTTCGTCGTGCCGCGGGTGGTCGCCAGTTCCCCGAAGGTCTTCGTCACCGAATGGCTGACGGCGACACCGCTTTCCACGATCATCGCGGAGGGTACCCGCGAGCAGCGCAACCGGGCCGGCGCGCTGCTGGCCGAATTCCACTTCGCCTCCCCGGCGCAGGTGGGACTGCTGCACTGCGACCCCCATCCGGGCAATTTCATGCTGCTCGACGACGGCCGGCTCGGCGTCATCGACTTCGGTGCCACGGCCGCGATGCCGAACGGGTTGCCACCGGTGCTGGGCCGGATGGTGCGGCTGGCCCTCGAAGAACGCTTCGACGAGCTGACCACTCTGCTCTACGAGAACCGGTTCGTCCTGCCGGGCAGGGAGGTCACCGAGCAGGAGATCGCGGACTACCTGCGCCCGTTCACCGACCCGATCCATACGGAGTCCTTCCACTTCACCCGGGCCTGGCTGCAGAAGGCGGCGGGCACCGCCACCGACTTCTCCGGATCCAACTTCCGGACCGCGCGGGCATTGAACCTGCCGCCGGAGTACGCGAACATCGTCCGCGTACTCCTCGGCTCGGTCGGCATCTGCGCCCAGCTGGATGCGCACGCCCCCTACATGCGGATCCTGTCGGAGTGGCTGCCGGGATTCACCGACCCGGTGGACTGACGTCCCGGCAACCCGGTCAGGCGCACACGAGTTCCTTGCGGGGGCGCCCCCGCGGGCGCTTGCGGGCGACGACGACGCCCCGTTCGAAGATCTCGCCGCCCCACACACCCCACGGCTCGGCTCGGTCGAGTGCCGCGGCGAGGCAGTGGGCTCGGATCGGGCACCGGCCGCACAGCGTCTTGGCCCGCTCCAACTCGGCCGGTGATTCGGCGAACCACAGATCCGGGTCGTCGCCGCGGCAGGGCAACTCGCGCACGCGCGTCGTTCGGTCGACGTCGAGCGTTGCGGTTTGCACGATGGATGTCTCCTTTGTCTGGTTCGGATGCGAGGGGCGAACCGGGCAGAAGACGAAGAAGGCCACGGTCCGCTGGGCGGTGTCCGTGGCCGGAAGGCGAATCGAAGATTACCGGGGCTGACCTCGGTGGCTTCGGGACACGGACGAAAGGGCGGCTGCGCGCACGCGGGCGACGCGCGGAGTGCACGCACCGGCGGCGACGGGGGCGCCGGCGACGGGGGCGGCGACCACCACTGCAGCTGCATCGAAGCCGAGCATCGGGGCCACCTCCTGACGTCGTCCGCGCACGGGCCTTTCCCGTGACATCGACCTCCAGCCTAGAAACTCGGCCGTCGATCGCACAACCCATTTTCTACCTGCGGTTTTGCCGCATCCGTGGAACCGCTACAAATCGAGGGTGTCGGCCGCGCGTTCCCCACGCACGACAGCGAGCACGTCCGCTCCGAACTGCTCGAGTTTCTTCGCCCCGATACCGGGGATGGCGACGAGGGCGCGGTCGTCGCCCGGCCGCTGCTCGGCGATCGCGATGAGCGTGTTGTCGCTGAACACCACGTACGCGGGGACCTTCATCTCCTTGGACCGCTCCCGGCGCCAGTCCTTCAAGGCCACCAGCAGCGATTCGTCCAGGTTCGACGGGCAACCCTCGCAGCGTCCGAGCATGGTCGCGGACGATCCCATGAGGGGCTTGCCGCACACGCGGCACTGCGGCCGCTTCCGCTTCGGCGACGCGGGAACCGCAATCCGGGAGGCCGGCGAATCGTCGGGGATCAGACCGTGCAGGAACCGTGATCGCCGCCGCGACCGGCGACCGCCCTCGGTACGCGAGAGCGCCCACGACAGGTGCAGGTGCACGCGGGCGCGGGTCACCCCGACGTACAGCAGTCGGCGCTCCTCCTCGATCCCGGCTTCGTCGGGCGGTGTGGAGCTGTCACCGACGACGTGCACGATGGGCAGTGTCCCGTCGGTGAGCCCGACGAGGAAGACTGCGTCCCATTCCAGGCCTTTGGCCGCGTGCAGCGACGCAAGTGTGACGCCCTGCACCGTCGGTGGGTGCCGCGCCTCCGCCCGCGCCGCGAGGTCGCGCAGCAGGCCGTCGAGATCGAGGTCGGGCTCGTGCCCGAGGAGTTCCTCGGTGAGCTGCACCAGCGCCCGCAGCGATTCCCAGCGTTCACGCGCCTGCGCACCGGCAGGTTCGGTGTCGCTCAGCCCGAGCGGGGCGAGCACCGCCCGCACCAGCGTGACCAGGGCGGCACCGCGATCGGCGCCCTCGGGCAGGTCGTCTCGGGCCTGCGCCTGACGCAGCGCCCCGACCGCCTGCCGCACCTCTGCCCGGGTGAAGAAGCCCTCGCCGCCGCGGACCTGGTACGGGATACCGGCTTCGGTGAACGCCTGCTCGTAGGCCTCGGACTGAGCGTTGATGCGGTAGAGCACGGCGATCTCGGCGGCCGGTACCCCCGAACCCAGCAGTTCGGCGATCGCCTTGGCGACGGCCCGCGCCTCGGCGGGTTCGTCGTCGTACTCGGCGAACGCCGGCTCCGGTCCGGGCGGGCGCTGGCCGACGAGCTGGAGCCGGGTCCCGGCGATGCGCCCGCGCGCCGCGCCGATGACCCGGTTGGCAAGGGACACGACCTGCGGGGTGGAACGGTAGTCACGTTCGAGCCGGACCACGGTCGCGTCCGGGAACCGGCGGGAGAAGTCGAGAAGGTACTGCGGGGTGGCACCGGTGAACGAGTAGATCGTCTGGTTCGCGTCACCGACGACGGTGAGGTCGTCGCGGTCGCCGAGCCACGCGTCGAGCACTCGCTGCTGCAGGGGCGTGACGTCCTGGTACTCGTCGACGACGAAACAGCGGTAGCGGTCGCGGAACTCCTCGGCGACGGCGGTGTGTTCCTCGAGCGCGGCGGCCGTGTGCAGCAGCAGGTCGTCGAAATCGAGGTAGATGCCGTCGTCGCGCACCTTGAGCGACTCGTAGCCGGCGTAGACGGCGGCGACCCGCCCAGCGTCGGCGGGAGGTTCCCGCCGGGCGCGGGCCGCCACGGCCGGATAGTCCTCCGGCGCGACGAGCGATCCTTTGGCCCACTCGATCTCCGAGAGCAGGTCGCGCACGGTGTCGGTGTCGGTGGCGAACCCGGCCCGGTGCGCGGCCTGGGAGACGACCGCGAACTTGCGGTCGAGCAGCTGCCACGGCGTGTCGCCGACCACCTGCGGCCAGAAGTAGCGCAGCTGCCGCAGAGCGGCGGCGTGGAAGGTGCGCGCCTGCACCTGCGGGCCCGTGCCGCCCACGCCGAGTTCGCGCAGACGACCGCGCATCTCTCCGGCGGCGCGCGCGGTGAACGTGACTGCGAGGACCTGGCCGGCCGCGACGTGCCCGCGGGACACCAGGTGCGCGATGCGGCGGGTGATCGTCCGGGTCTTCCCGGTACCTGCGCCTGCGAGGACACACACCGGGCCCCGCGGCGCGAGGACCGCCGCGGCCTGCTGGGGATCGAGCCCCTCCACCGATGTCTCTGCGCGCATGGGCTCCATCATGGCAGGACGTGGTGACAGGCATCCGGCCCACACCGCCTGTGGCGGAGAACACATTTCGCCGGGGGACGGAACAGCGCGCAGACGGTGGTTGTTGTGCGCACCGTGACTACGACCGACGCTCCTGCCCTGACGCTCTACACCACCGACTGGTGCGGCTACTGCCGTCGCCTCAAGCTCCAGCTCGACGAGCACGGCATCGGATACGCCGAGATCGACATCGAAGCCGACCCGGCGGCCGCCGAGTTCGTCGGCAGCGTCAACAACGGAAACCACGTCGTTCCCACCGTCCAGTACGCCGACGGCAGCACCGCGACCAATCCCCCGCTGTCCGCGGTCAAGCAGGCGCTCGGTCTCTAGCCGACGGCACCGCATCCGCCGGGAGCACCGAGGAGCTCAGGTGGTGTATCCCGGCGGGGCCGGCACGGCGTGTTCGGCTGCCCGGCTGACCTTCTCCCATGCCGCCCAGTCCCGGATGCGGTCCTGCGCGAGTCCGACCGCGGCGTCGTAGACGACGCTGCCGAGGATCAACCGTCTCGGCGGGGCGTCGCTGTCCACGGCTGCCCGGACCGCGGCCGCGGCGAGCGCCGGCTCGCTGTCGACGCCGCCGGCGGCCGACGTCGCTGCCATCTCGGCGCGCAGCGCCGCATAGTCGTCGAGCGGAGCAGTGGCGGGCATGTCCTTGTACAGGTCCGTCCAGTATCCGCCGGGTTCGACGATCGTCACGGCGACCCCGAAGTGTGCGGCCTCGGCAGCGACCGCCTCGCTCAGTCCTTCCAGTGCGAACTTGCTCGCGCTGTACAACCCGGTGGTGGGAAATGCCGCGATCCCCGCAATACTGGAGATCTGCAGCAGCCGGCCCCGGCGCCGGCGTAGCGCCGGCAACACCGCCTGCGTGACCCACAGCGCTCCGAAGAAGTTGGTCTCCATCTGAGCGCGTGCCTGCTCCTCGGTGAACTCCTCGACGAAGCCCGTCCACATCGTCCCGGCGTTGTTGACGACGACATCGAGGCGCCCGAAGTGGTCGACAACCCGATCGACCGCCGCGAACACCGCCGACCGGTCGGTCACGTCGACGTCGACGGTGAGCACCCGCTCGTCGTCCCGGAACTCGGGCACGGCGGTTGCGGTGCGGGCAAGGGCGGCCACCCGGTCTCCTGCGGTGAGCGCCTCCCGGGTGAACGCTCGGCCAAGCCCTCGGCTTGCCCCCGTGACCAGCCATATCCGCTGCTCGACCATGCGGGCGCCTCCTCAAATCTAGACGAGACGGATCGTCTCGTCATGTGAGTATGCGACCCTCGTTCCCCCTAGTCAAGACGGTCCGTCTCGTCTCGGTATGGCTATGCTGTGTTCCATGCCGCCGAGAAGCACCCGCCGCAGCGACGCCGCCCGGACAGCGATCCTGACCGCCGCGGTGGAGTTGGTCGGTGAAGTGGGCTACAGCAAGTCGAGCATCGAGGCGATCGCTACCCGAGCCGGCGTCGGGAAACAGACCATCTACCGGTGGTGGTCGTCGAAAGGATCGGTGCTGCTCGACGCCTACCTCAACGCAAACGTGGGCGGCGAACCGGAGGACCCGCAGGGCCTACCGAACACGGGCGATCTCGTCGCCGACATGAGGGCGGTGCTGCGCGCCACCGTCGACGAACTGAACGATCCCCGGTTCGAACGGCCGTTGCGCGCGCTGACCGTCGCCGTACTCGAGGACGAGTCCCTGGCCGCCGAATACTCCCGTCGTCTCGACGAGCCGATGCGGCAGATGAAGAAGGAGCGGCTGCGCGCGGCGCAGCGACAGGGTCAGCTGTCCCCCGATGTGGATCTCGACGCCGTCGTCGACACCCTCTTCGCCCCCGTCGCCCAGCGCTGGCTGCTGCGCTCCGGTCCGCTGACCTACGAATACACCGATCACCTCGTCGAGACCGTGCTCACCGACCTGCCGAGGCCGGGGTCCTGACCGGTTCAGGTCCCCCGGACCCAACCCTCCAGCATGCCCCGGGCGATCGAGATCGATCCCGGCAGCAACAACGGGGCGTCGGCCGGGGAAGCCCAGTCGCCGAGCGCGAGCGCGGCCCCCACCTCGTCGCGGCTGAACCAGCGGGCCTCGGCGATCTCCCCGTCGAGGAAGGCCAGCGGATGCTCCGGATCGGCGACGGCGGAGAACCCGATCATCACCGACCGCGGGAACGGCCACGGCTGGCTGCCGAGGTACCGCACGTCTCGCACCTCGACGCCGACCTCCTCGCGGATCTCCCGCACGACGCAGGACTCGAGCGACTCCCCCGCCTCGACGAACCCGGCGAGCACGGAGAACCGTCGCTCCGGCCACACCGGCTGTCGCGCCAGCAGGACCCGGTCCGCGCCGTCGTGCACGAGACAGATGATTGCCGGGTCGGTACGCGGGAACTCCTCGTGACCGGTGCTGGTGCTGATTCTCGACCAGCCGGACAGGGTCGGCTCGGTCGGCGCTCCGTCCAGTGAACTGAAGCCCGCGCTGTCGTGCCAGTTGAGCAGGGCCACCGCAGTCACCATCAGACCCGCGTCGGCGTCGTCGAGCCGCTCCCCGACCCGGCGCAGATCGGCGACCGTTCCGGTCTGCGCGAGCACCCGGACCGCCCACACGTGCCGGTCGCCGCGCACACCGAGGAACACCGCGCCGGGAACCGGCTCGGGTCCCAGCTCCACCGCCGCGGCGAACACCAAGGCGTCGCCGTCCACCGGCACCTGCCCGCGACGATCGACCCGGAGCAGTTGGGCCCGGGACCAACCGTCGTGCAGGGCCGCGGCGTCGCCCCGCAGTTCCTCGGCGCGGTCGACGACCGCACGGGAGAGCAAGGGGGTGTCGGACAGCTGGAAACGGCTCACGACTGCACCCTAGCGGCGGCGCGGGCTCAGCCCGACACCCGCCGGATGTAGAGCAGCTTGTCGTCCGCCTCCACGGCGTCGACCTCGGGGGACCCCACGCGCAGCAGGCGGCCGTCGCGCACGACGCCGAGCACGATGTCGGACAGGTGGCGGGGCGAGCCGCCCACTTCGTTCGGTTCGACGTCGCGTTCGGCGATCGCGAATCCCGCCTCCGGGGTGAGCAGATCCTCGATCATCTCCACAACGCTCGGCGTCGTGGTGGCGATGCCGAGCAACCGGCCCGCAGTCTCCGACGAGATGACCACCGAGTCCGCGCCCGATTGACGCAGCAGATGCGTGTTCTCCGATTCGCGGATGGCCGCGACGATCTTCGCCCTCGGAGCGATCTCGCGCGCGCTGAGCGTGACGAGCACCGCGGTGTCGTCCCGGTTGGCGGCGACGATGATCGCGGCCGCATGCTGAACCCCGGCCAGGCGCAGCACATCCGACTTCGTCGCCGAACCCTGCACGGTCACCAGGCCCTGTCCCGCGGCGGTTTCGAGTACCACCGGATCCGTGTCGACGACGACGATCTCCGACGGCGGAACCCCGTCGCCCAGCATCGCATCCACGGCGGTGCGGCCCTTGGTGCCGTATCCGACGACGACGGTGTGATTACGCACGCGGCGCCTCCAACGCTGAATCTTGAACGCCTGACGGGAACTCTCGGTCAGTGCCGAGAGCGTCGTACCGACCAGGACGATGAGGAAGAAAATCCGTAGCGGCGTGATGACCAGAACGTTGATCAGTCTCGCCTCGGGAGTGATCGGGGTGATGTCACCGTACCCGGTGGTCGACAGCGAGACGGTTGCGTAGTAGACGCAGTCCAGCAGCGACAGCGCATCACCCTGGGCGTCGCGATAGCCGTCCCGGTCCAGATAGACCACCAGCACGGCGAACGCCAGTGCTGCCACCGCATATCCGACGCGGCGGGTGATGGCCCGGCTCGGACTGGTCTGCAACTGCGGCACCCGCAGGATGCCCACCAGTGCGAAGTCCGGGCGTTCGGTGAGCACGTCGGAACGGCTGAAGCGGCCCCGTAACCTACCCGGCATGGCGGCTCTCCCGCGGTGTTCTCGGCTCCGTCGATGCGGTCACCGACGTTCTCGTTGCTGACATCGGCTCGCAGCCTACGCGTCGGCCGCTAGTGTGGCGCGCATGTCCACACACCCGTCCCAGCGCGCGGCGCTGCGGCTGTCCGCGCTCCTCCTCGGCGCGGGCACCGCGCATTTCGCCTCCCCTCGACCCTTCGACCGGATCGTGCCGACAGCGCTGCCGGGTTCGCCGCGGACCTACACGTACGCATCCGGAGTCGCCGAGCTGACCGTGGGGACGGCACTTGCGATTCCGCGGACCCGCCGGCTCGGCGGGGCGTTGGCCGCGGCACTGCTGGTGGCGGTGTTCCCCGCCAACGTGCAGATGGCCGTGACATGGCTGCGGAGCGAGCGGCTCTCCCCGGCCGCGAAGGCGATCGCGGTGGCCCGGCTGCCTCTGCAGCTGCCCCTGATCGCCCAGGCGTTCACGGCCCGGCGCAACGCGCCGCGCCGCTGACCTCGGCCGCTACCGTTCGCCGGCCGAGGGGCGGTCGGCACCGGCGCTGCGCACCAGCCGGTCCAGCCGTTCGGCTCCGGGCAGGTCCTCGGGTGCGATGGTCCGTCCCGAGCGTACGTAGTGGAAGGCGGCCCGGACCTTGCCGAGCGGCGGCTCGGCCGGCCGGCCGGTCGCGCGGAACGTGCGGGCTGCCATCAGCTGCGCCCAGGCCAGGCGGTACGCGGCCAGCTGCATCGCCACCGCCTCGAGCCGGTCCTCGTCGGGTTCGGCGCCGGTCTTCCAGTCGATGACCGTCCAGCCGCCGTCCCGGTCCTCGAACACGGCGTCGATCCGGCCGCGGATCACCACCCCGGCCAGCGAGGTCTCGAACGGGACCTCCACCTCCACCGGGCTGCGCTGAGCCCACCGCGACCGCAGGAACGCCTCCTGGAGCCGGTCGAGTTCGGTTTCGTCGCCGCCGGCGTCGTCCGCGCCGGGCAGCTCGTCGAGATCGAGCAGGCGTGTGGCGCCGTACCGGCGTTCGAGCCAGGCATGGAAGGCGGTGCCGCGCCGCGCCAGCGGGTTCGGCCGGAACGGCAACGGGCGGCGCAGTCGCGCGGCCAGGGCGGCCGGGTCCGCAGCCAGATCCACCAACTGGCTGACCGACATCTGCGCGGGCAGCGTCACCTCGGCACGCTGCTCGGCACGCCGGGCCCGTTCGGCGAGCAGCGCGTCGACGTCCGCGGCCCAGTCGTCGGGGTCGTCGTCCGGGTTCGCCGGAGACGCCGGTTCGGGCTCTTCGAGCGCCGTGAGGACCAGGGCCGCGCCCTGCTCGACGAAGGGACGCCGGAGCCCGAGAGGGTCGCGCGGCCACACGGCCGTGTGCGGATCCGCGGTCATCGGGTTCTCGGTGCCGGCTTCCGGCGCCGGAGCCCAGATCTCGATACTCCCGAGTCCGGGTCGCTCCGTTACCAGTTCGTGCAGTTCGGACAGGAACGGGGACGGTCCTTTCGGCTCCGTTCCGGACTCGGCCCAGTGGTGACCGGAGACGAACAGGCTTCGTTCCGTGCGGGTGAGCGCGACGTAGAACAGACGCCGGTCCTCGTCCAGCTTCCGGTGCTTGAGGGCGTCCTTGTGGGTGTCGATGCGGTCCTCGAGCGACTTTCGGTCGTAGACGTCGTCGAGATCGAGGACGGGGACACCTTCGCTGTTCTCGTCCGGCAGTGCCCGGTCGCCGCGCAGCGACGGCGGCAGTTCGCCGAGGGCGCCGAGCCATGTGCTGCCCGCCGTCGACGAGGGGAACACCCCCGCCGTCAGGTGCGGAACCGCCACCACCTCCCATTCGAGGCCCTTGGCCGAGTGCACGGTGAGCACCTGCACCCGCTCGGTGGCGACCTGCACCTCGCCCGGGGCGAGTCCGCCCTCGATCTCCTCCGCGGCGGAGAGATAGGCGAGCAGTCCGGTCAGCGTCGCCGAACCCCGGCTCGCATACCCGGCGACCACGTCGGCGAAGGCGTCGAGGTTCTCCCGGCCGACTCCGCCGTCGCTGCCGGCCCTGGCCTGCGCCTCGATGCCGATGCCCAGGACCCGTTCCATCTCCGCGACGAGTTCCGTCAGCGGCTGGCCCAGCCGCTCCCGCAGGGACGCCAGTTCCTTGCCGAGCGCGACGATACGCGCGTATCCGAACTCCGAATAACGTTGCGGTGGTCCGGGATCGGAGAGTGCGTCGGCGATCCCGGCCTGCTCGGACTGCTCACCCGGCAGTGCGCTGTCGAGCGCCTCGGCGAGCGCGGCCGAGTCGGTGACCGAGCCGCCGACGCCGAAACGGCCACCGATGGCGAGTTCACCGGCCCGCCGCCAGAGCGCCTGCAGGTCGGCGGCGCCGAGCTGCCAGCGGGCCCCGGTCAACACCCGCACGGCCGCGCTGCCGGCCGCCGGGTCCGCGGCCAACCGCAGCATCGCGATCACGTCGGCGACCTCGGGCGTGTGCAGCAGGCCGCCGAGACCGACGACCTCGACGGGCAGCCCGCGGGCGCGCAGCGCCTCGGCGATCGGCGCGGCGTCGGCGTTGCGGCGCACCAGTACCGCCGCGGTGGGCGGCGACGCCCCGGCCTCCCGGGCGGCCGCGTACTCGGCGGCGATCCGCTCCGCCACCCATTCCCGTTCCGCCTCGACGTCGGCGTGCAGGGCGAGCCGGACGTCACCGGTGACGGGTTCGGGCTTGGCCCGCAGCACGCTTACCTGGACTCCCTTGTGCCGCAACGGCTCCGATGCCAGGTTCGCCAGTTCCAGGGCCTCGGGAGGGTTGCGCCAGCTGGTGAGCAGCTCGAGCCGTGGTGCGGGGCTGCCGTCCGCCAGCGGGAAGTCCGTCGAGAACCGGGGCAGATTCGCCGCGGACGCGCCACGCCATCCGTAGATCGACTGCATCGGATCACCCACCGCGGTGACGGCGGGCATCGGATCCTCGACCCTGCCGGACGGCGAACCGCCGAACAGCGACGACAACAGGACGCGCTGGGCATGGCCGGTGTCCTGGTACTCGTCGAGCAGCACCACGCGGAACCGGGCCCGTTCGGCACGGCCCACCTCCGGGTGGTCGCGCGCCATCCGGGCCGCGAGCGACATCTGGCTGCCGAAGTCCAGCGCGCCCTCGCGGCGCAGCGTCTGCGCCAATCGTTCGACCAGGGGCAGCAGTTCGATCCGCGACTGCTGCACCTCGAGGATGTTCAGCAGGGTCTTCGACGGCCCCCCGCGCTGCCTGGGACCGGCGGGCAGGGTGTGCACGAGCTTGTCCAGCTCGGTGTGCGCGACGCGCAGGTCGTCCGGCTCGACGAGGTGCTCGGCGAGCTGCCCCGCCAGCGCCAGCACGCACTCGGTGACCGAGGCGGGGTCGCGGTCGGTGTCGAGGTCGCCGTCCCAGGCGCTGACCACGCGGTACGCGAGTTGCCACAGTTCGGTCTCGGACAGCAGCGTCGCCGACGGTTCGATGGGCAAGAGCAGCCCGTGCTCACCGAGCAGTCGCCCGGCGTACGCGTGATAGGTGCCCACCTCCGGCTCGCCGGCGAGGATGCGGGCCCGTAGCCCGCCGGTGGGATCGAGATCGCGCACGAGCGGCGAACCGGCGAGCTTCGCCAGCCGCCGGCGGATCCGGGTGGTGAGCTGCTGGGCGGCCTTGCGGGTGAACGTCAGGCCCAACACCTGTTCCGGGTCGACGAAACCGTTCGCGACGAGCCAGACGACGCGCGCCGCCATCGTCTCGGTCTTGCCGGCCCCGGCACCGGCGACGACGAGCGTGGGCCGCAGCGGCGCCTCTATCACCGCGGCCTGCTCGTCGGTCGGCGGGAACTGCCCGAGCGCGGCGGCCAGCTCGGCCGCGGTCACCGTCGGTGGTGTCACTGTCCCGTCACCTGCCTGCCCTCGTCGTGCGCCGGGCAGCTCGACAGAACCGGGCAGTGCCGGCACCCGTCGTTGACCCGGGCCAGGAACTGCGGTCCCCGGGTGGCCGCGGCTGCTTCGTGGATCACGTCACGCCAACGGTCGAGTGTCTCGCCGTCCAGCGGAGGTTGCACCCGCTGGGTGGCGCCCTCCTTGTTGTGCGGTTTGGCGACGAACACCAGCCGTGCCCCGCCGGGGTCGGCGGCGGGCTGCCCGTCGATCGCGCCGGCCGCGGCGGCGACCTGGTAGGCCGCCAGCTGCGCGTGATCCTGCGCCGCCTCCTTGGTGACGGGATGGCGCGCGGTCTTGACATCGATGATCACCGGCCGCCCGTCGGGGTCCCGCTCGAGCCGGTCGATCCGGCCGCGCAGCCGCACCCGCGGCTCGTCCTCGGTCCGGGGTTCGAGGATGCCGTCGACGGCGATCTCGACACCGACCTCGGTGAGCTCGCCACGGGTACCGCGCAGCCACGCCGAGAACGTGTCCAGCATGGCGCGGGTGCGCTCGAGTTCGCGGCGGGCGTACCACTGCGAGCCGAGATCGACCGAGTCCCAAGCCCGTTCGAGCGCCCGCTCCACCTGGTCGGGCGGGATCCGTCCGGCGAGTGCCTGCACCAGCGTGTGCACCAGGCTCCCCGCGACAGCGTGGGTGTTGTCGCCGTCGGAGCCGCCGTGCCGCTCGAACATCCATCGCAGCGGGCAGGTGGTGAGCTGTTCGACCGTCGACGGCGACAGCGGCACCGCGTCGGCTCCGGGGTCCCACAGTTCCTGCTGCGTGCTGGGCTCGGCGGTGCCGTACCACTGGTCCGGGTGCGCGCCCCGCACCCGGGCCCGGGCGAGCCGCGCGAGCTGCGCCGCCGCCCGGCGCTGCCGCTCCGGATCGTCGCGGGCCACCACGGGGTCGCACACGACGCTGCGCAGTTCGGCGACGAGGGTCGGCAGCGCGAGCACGCGGGTGCGGGTCTCCTCCGGCAGTACCGAGACGTCCTCCCCCGGCTCGTCGACCTCGTCGTCGGAGGCCGCACCCACCAGCTCGTCGACGAACCGGGACCGCACCATGTCGGTGTCGCCGCCGACCGATTCCACGGCGGTGACGAGGAGGGTGCGTCGCGCGCGGCTGCACGCCACGAGGAACAGACGGCGCTCGTCGGCCAGCAGCGGCGCGGTGCGCGAGAGCCGCGTCGCGCCGTCGCCGCCGTCGGCCCCGGAGACCGCGTCGATCAGCGTCTCGATACCGAGCAGGGTGCCACGGGCCCGCAGGCTCGGCCAGAGTCCCTCCTGCACGCCTGCGACCGCCACGACGTCCCATTCCCGGCCGGCCGCCGAGTGCGCGCTGACGACGGTGACCGCCTCGGCCTGCGCGACGAGGCGGGCGCGGACGGAACCCGGGATCTCCTGCTCGGTGAGATAGTCGACGAATCCGGCGAGCTGGGCGCGCGGCAGCCGGTCGACGTAGTCGGCGGCGGCGTCGAACAGCGCCACGATGCCGTCGAGGTCGCGGTCTGCCTGCGCGCCGACAGGCCCGCCGCGTTCGGATGCCGCGGTCCACTTGCGTTCGAGACCGGTGGCCTGCCACGCCTCCCACAGCACGTCCTCGATCCCGCCGCCGCGGCGCGCGGCATCCCGTGCCTTGCGCAGCACGGACTGCGCCTTCCTCAGCGGTGCCGCTTCGACATCGGTGAGGCCGCGCACGAGCCGTTCGGCGTCCTCGCTCTCGTCGTCGACGAGCAACAGCCGCAGCAGTTCGGCCGAGTCACGGTCGCTACCGGCGGCGAGTTCGACCCGGCGCAGACCCCGGCGCAGGCGGCGCAGCGCGACCGGTTCCGCTCCGCCGACGGGACCGGACAGCAGGGCGAGCGCCTCCTCCCCGCCGAACGGCAGCCCGGACAGCGCCCGCAGCACGAGCAGCAGACCGGCGACTCCGTGCTGACGGGCCAGCGGCAGCTCGGATGCCGCTGTGGTCACCGGCACCCCGGCCGCCAGCAGGGCCCGCCGCAGCGGAGCGAGCGAACGCGGCACCGACCGCACCACGACGGCCATGCGGGACCACGGCACCCCGTCGACGAGGTGGGCGCGGCGCAGCGTGTCTGCGACGAGCGCGGCCTCCTTCGCCGGCGTCGACAGCACCCGGACCCGCACGCTTCCCGGATCGTCCGTCGGGACGGCGGGTGCGCCGCGGTGGGGCGGCAGGCCGGAGAGCCGTCGGGTGATCCGCCCGACGAGTTCCGCCACGTCCGGGGCGGCGCGATGGTTGGTTCCCAGCACCACGCGGCGGCTCGGGTCGTCGTCGGCGAGCGAGGTGAGAAAGGCCGGGTCGGCACCGCGGAAGGTGAAGACCGCCTGGTCCGGGTCACCGGCGATGGTGGTGGTGCGGGTGCCGAGGCCCACGACGCGCACCAGCTGGGCGGCCTGCGGATCGAGATGCTGCGCGTCGTCGACGAGCAGGTGCCGGATCCGGGCGCGTTCCCGCGCGAGCAGGTCCGGATCGGTGACGAACGCGGCGAGGGCGGCACCGACGAGTTCGGCAGCGTCGAGCGCGGGCGCGGTGGCCTCGGGTGCCTCGATGCCGACGGCACCGCGCAGCAGCATGATCTGCTCGTACCGGGCCGCGAACTCGCCGACGGCGACCCATTCCGGTCGGGACCGCTGCTGCCCGAGGTCGATCAGGTCCTCGGGGCCGAGACCGCGTTCGTTGGCGCGCAGCATCAGGTCCCGCAGTTCCACCGCGAAGCCGGTCATGCCGAGCGCGGGCCGCAGCCGCTCGGGCCACATTCCCGCGCCGTCGTCGAGGTCTCCGCGCAACAACTCGCGCAGGACCGCATCCTGCTCGGCGCCGGTGATCAGGCGCGGCGGCGGGTTGCCGTGTGTGGACGCCTGCAGCCGCAGCACCGCGAACGCGTACGAGTGGACGGTGCGCACCAGCGGTTCCCTCGTGGCACGGGGACCGCCGGCAGCCATCCCCGCGTGCAGCAACCCGGCGGTGATCGCTTCGCGGACCTCGGTCGCGGCGCGTCGCGAATGGGTGAGCACCAGCACCGATTCCGGGTCGGCGCCGGCGACGATGCGGGCCACGGCCAGGTCCACGAGCAGCGACGTCTTTCCCGTCCCGGGACCGCCCAGCACCTGCCACGGCCGCCACTGCGGCAGGGGCGGCGAGTCCGCGAACACCCGCTGCACGTCCTCGGGCCACTGTCGCTGCGGCGGCGCCTCGTCCGGCCTCGGCACCAGGCGCACCTCGACCTGCTGCGGCCGGGCGTCGGGGCGGAGGTCGGCGTCGGTCATGCGGCCATTCCAGCAGACGGGACCGACACCGCCGCGCAGCGGCGACTGCTGCCCCGCCGCGCAGCGGCGACTCCTGCACCGCCGCGGCAGCGAGTCAGCCGGGCAACGGAACGTTCTGCAGCCGGACCTGACCGCGCGCCAGGGTCCTGCCGCTCTCGGTGGCGGTGACGGTGACGAGCCACAGCTGCTGGACGCGGCCTTGCTGAAGTGGCTCGGCGACGACGTCGACGCGCTCACCCGTGCTCGAGCGCAGGAAGTCGGTGCTGTTGTGCACCCCGACCGCGAACTGGCCGCGGTCCTGGACAGCGGCGCTGGCCCCGACGCTGGCCGCGGATTCGACGGCGGTGGTGTAGACACCGCCGTGCACGACGCCCCACGGAGTGTGATGGTCTCGGCTCAGATCGATGTGTCCGGTGACCCGGGTGCCGGAGACCTCGTCGAGCACGAGGCCCGCGGCCTGCAGGAAAGCGTTGCCGGTGGGGAGATCGGTAGAGGTGGTGTCCATCACGCCACGCTAACTTCTGAAATTACAGTTAGCAAGGGTCTAGCCTCGATGCATGCGCTGGTTGGAGACGGACACGGCGAACTGTTCCGTGCAGCGGACACTGGACGTGATCGGCGAGAAGTGGACCCTGCTCGTCCTGCGGGAGGCGTTCAACGGCGTGCGCCGGTTCGACGACATGCGGCGGCACGTCGGGATGTCCGAGCCGATCCTGGCCGACCGCCTGCGCAAACTGGTGGCCGCGGAAATCCTGCGTCCGGTGCCGTACCGAGAGGCCGGACACCGCACCCGCAACGAGTACCGGCTCACCGACAAGGGTATGGACCTCTTTCCCGTCCTCGTCGCCCTGCTCCAGTGGGGCGACCGCTACTGCGCCGACGAGGACGGACCCCCCGTGGTGGTTCGGGACCGGGTGAGCGGCCGGCCCGTCGCCGCGGTGGTCGTTCCCGCCGGCACGGCCGGACTGACCGCCCGCGAGACCGAACCGACCCCGGGTCCGGGAGCCCGGCCCGTCCCCGCCGACCGGCCGGCACCGCCGCACCGGTCCCGCGCGAGCGCATCGGCTGCCATCGGAACCGGCCGCGACCCTGACACAATCGACGGGTGAACGAACTGCACACCCACCTGTTCGGTCCGGTCGACGGTCCGCAGCTGCTCGCCCTGCACGGCCTCACCGGTCACGGCCGGCGCTGGGAGCACCTCGCGTCGGAGCACCTGCCCCAGGCCCGGGTCATCGCGCCGGACCTGCGGGGACACGGCCGCTCCCCGTGGACGCCGCCGTGGAACTTCGAGACGCACGTGCGGGACCTGCTCGCCGTCCTCGATGCCCACGCCTCGGGTCCGGTGCTGGTGGTCGGGCATTCCTTCGGCGGTGCCCTCGCCGTGCATCTGGCGGCGGCTGCGCCCGAGCGGGTACGTGGACTGGTACTGCTGGATCCGGCGATCGGGCTGCCGCCGGAGCGCATGCTCGAGATCGCGGAGCTGACGGTGCAGCACCCCGACTACACCGACGCGGCCGAGGCCCGCGCCGACAAGACGAACGGTTCCTGGGGTGAGGTCGATCCCGCACGGCTCGACGCCGAACTCGCCGAGCACCTGATCACCCTCGATTCCGGCCGGGTCAACTGGCGGCTGTGCGTTCCCGCCCTCGTGGCGTCGTGGAGTGAGCTGGCCCGCGAGTTCGTCCTACCACCGGCGCACCTGCCCACGATCGTCGCGCGGGCCGCGAAGGTGCAGCCGCCGTATGTCACCGCCGAGTTCCGGGCCGCCCTCGCCGACCGGCTCGACACGAACCTCACGACACTCGAGCTCGACTGCGACCACATGATCGAACAGGCGCGCCCGGAGGAGACCGCGACCCTCGTCCGGAAGCTCCTGTAGATGCCGGCGACGAGCGAGGCCGACGTCGAACGCGTCCGGGAGCTGGTGGCCTCCGTTCCCGAGGGCCGGGTGACCACCTACGGCGACGTCGCGGCGGCGGCCGGCCTGTCCAGCCCGCGCACCGTGGGCTGGATCATGCGGACCGACAGCGCGGACCTGCCGTGGCACCGGGTGGTCCCGGCCTCCGGGCGTCCGGCCGCGCACCTGGCCCATCGGCAGCTCGCCCGGCTCAGCCAGGAGGGAGTGCCGATCCGCGACGGCCGGGTCGATCTCGCGGCGGCGCGACACCGCTTCTGAACCGGCTCACACCAGCGGTGGTACCCCGCGCCGGGGCTCGAGGACGGCCGCGCCGAGCCCGGCCAGCATCTCGACCGCGGCGAGCAGTTCCGGGACCGGCCGGGTGAACGGCAGGCGCTGATGGTCGTCGAACGCGTGGCCGGTGCCGAATCGGGTGCCCGGCAGCAGGACCAGTCCCTGCCGTTCCGCGGCGGCGACGAGGCGGGTGGAACCGATGCCGTCCGGCAGCCGGCACCACAGCGACAACCCACCCGTGGGCGGCACGAACCGCCACCCGGGCAGGCGTGCGGCGACGGCCGCGGCGAGCGCCTCCTGACGGGCGCGCAGCCCGGCGCGACGCTCGTCGAGGATCCGTTCCCACCGCGCGAACAACTCCACGGCCGCGAGCTGATCGAGGATCGACACCCCGAGCTGGCGCCGCAGCAGCACTTCCCGCACGCGCGCGACGGTCGCCCGGTCGCCGCGCACCCAGCCGATCCGGATGCCGCCCCAGACCACCTTGCTCAACGAGCCGACGTGCACGGTGGCCGCGTCCGGGACCGGCGCCCCGAACGGCTCGATGTCATCGCCGGCGAACGACAGCTCCGCGGCGACCTCGTCGACGACGGTCAGGACGCGGTGCCGCCACAGGGTCGCGGAAAGGGACCGCCGCGCAGCGACACTCAGGCTCGCCCCGGTCGGATTGGCATGGTCGGGCATCAGGTACGCGACGGTGGGTGCATGCTGACGCGCGGCGCGATCGGCTTCGACGACGATCATGTCGGGATCGTCGACGTCGACGGGCACGGCGACGGACTGGGCACCGGTCGCCGCGATCGTCTCGAGAGCGCCGGGGTGGCTCGGATGCTGGTGCAGCACCCGCCTGCCCGCCCCGACGACGGTGTGCAGGACGGCGTCCAGCCCGTCCGCCGCGGCGGCGGTGATCAGCACCTGCTCGGGGTCGGTGGGCAGTCCGCGGGCGGTGTACCGCGCCGCGACGGCGGCACGCAGCTCGGGCAGGCCGGTCGGTGCGTACCCGTGACCGGCCAGCAGGTCGGGCAGCCGACGCTGGGCGGCGGCGTAGGCCGCAGTCAGCAGGGACGACGCCTCCGGGGCGGCGTTGCCGAGGTCGAGTACGCCGGGCACAGGGGCGCCGAGCGCGGAGCCCCACGGCGTCCGGCCGTCGGGTGCGGCGACGAATGTCCCAGCCCCGTGCCGGGTGCGCGCCCAGCCGTCGTCGCGGAGGTCGCCGTAGGCGGCGGCCACCGTGACGCGGCTGACGCCGAGCGCGTCGGCCAGCGCCCGCTCGGCGGGCAGGCGCGTGCCGACCGGGAGCCGGCCGTCGGCGATGCGCCGGCGCAGCGCGGCGGCGACGGCTCGGTACAGCGGACCGCGGTCGGCTCCGAGCTCGCCGAGCAGCGCCGCGACCCGCGCCGCGGACGGGGTGGCGGACACGTCCTTCATGCAGTCCACTTTCGCACGGTGGACCGAACTCTCCGGTCCACCGAACCGAGAGAATAGGACCATGATCTTCCTGGTCGTTCTCCTCACCGCGCTCAGCCTGGCGGCGGCCACCTGGACAGTGCTGGACACCGCGCAGGGCGGCCGGTGCGGGATCGGCGGTCCGCCGCGCAGTCACCACACGCCCGACTGACCGCCCCGGCACATCCCGCCGACCGGCGTCGGGCAGCATGAGTTCATGAGTTCGCTGACCGACGTCGAGGCCGTCATCGTCGCGGGTGGGCGCGCGACCCGCATGGGCGGTGTCGACAAGCCCGCACTCGTCGTAGGGGGCCGGCGACTGCTCGACATCGCCCTGGCCGCGGTGGCCGGGTGCCGGCGGGTCACCGTCGTCGGACCACGGCGCGACGATCTCGACCCCGCGGTGATCCAGGTGCAGGAGCGGCCCGCCGGGGCCGGGCCGGTTGCCGCGCTCGCCGCCGCGGGTGTCCACGAGTCGGTGGTGTTGACCCTCGCCGCCGACCTGCCGTTCCTCACCGCGGACACGGTCACCGCACTCGTCGAGGCCTTGCGCGGCAACACAGGATCCGACGCGGCGTTCGCGATCGACAACTCGGGGCGGATCCAGTTCCTGCTCGCCGCGTGGCGTGGTCCCGCGCTCGCCGGACACCTCGCCGCGCTGGGGTCGGATCCGGCCAATCAGCCGATGAAGGCCCTGCTGCCGGAGCGCTACGTCACGGTCCCGGTGGCGGGGACCGCGGACTGCGACACACCGCAGGAGCTCGCGCAGGCCCGCGCCGCCCGTTCCGGGCTGGTCGCGGCCGACCCCGACGCCGCGCGCGCGGAGATCCGGAAGTCGCTGCCGCGGTTGCCGGTCCGCACCCGCGCGCCGCAGGAGGCGGCGGGCGCGACCCTCGCCGCACCGCTCGTCGCCGCCGAGGCGCTGCCGCGCGCCGCGGTGTCGGCGATGGACGGATACGCCGTCGCGGGCGACGGCCCGTGGCTGCTGCGCACCGAGGTCCATCGGGCCGGCGCGACGCAGCCGCTCGGTCTGCACGACGGCCAGGCCGCGCGGATCGCCACCGGCGCCTACCTGCCGCCCGGCGCGACGACGGTGGTGCGCGACGAACACGTCGAGGTGACCGCCGGCACCGTCACCCGGATACCTGGTGCCCCGGTGCGCGACGACGCGCGCCGGCGCGGGGAGGACTGGGCGCCCGGCGTCGAACTCGCCGCGGCGGGTGTCGCTCTGGGCCCGGCGGTGATCTCCGCTGCGCTGAGCGGCGAGGTGACCGCCGTGCAGGTCCGCGGCCCGGTGCGGGTCCACGTGGTCGTCACCGGCGACGAGATCCGCCGCGACGGGCCGCTGCGCGAGGGTCAGACCCGAGATTCGCTCGGTCCCGTCCTGCCGGCGTTCGTGCAGTGGTGCGGGGCTGTCGTCGCCGGGGAGGCCCACCTGCGCGACACCGGCGACGGGTTCGACCGGTTGCTCGGCGAGGCCACCGGCGTCGACGTGATCGTCGTGGCCGGGGCGACCGGCGGCGGGGCCGCGGATCAGTTGCGGTCTGCGCTGGCGCGGGCCGGCGCGTCGCTCGTCGTCGAGCGGGTCCGGTGCAAGCCGGGAGGATCCCAGGTGACAGCCGTGCTGCCGGACGGCCGCGTGGTGCTCGGCCTGCCGGGCAATCCGGTCGCGGCCGTCGCGACGCTGCTGGTGATGCTGCCCGCCGTCGTCGACGGTCTGACCGGTCGCCGGCCGCAGCCACCGTGGACCGCGCCGCTGGCGAATGCCTCACAGGTGAGCGGCGACATCACCCGACTGCTCCCGGCGAGACAGACCGGCAACGGACTGTGGTTGTGCGACAACGCGATCCGCACCGCACACCTGGCGGGGCTGATCGGGCGGCGGGCTATCGCGCTCGTGCCACCCGGCGCGGCGGACGGCGATCGGGTGGAGCTGGTGCCGCTGCCGCAGTGACCGGCACCGGTCAGCCCGGATGTGTGAGGACCCGGTATCCGGTCTCGTGGAGCCGCCGGTGCTCCGGCCACCGGTCGCGGGTCCAGGCAGGTTCGGAGTGGGCCGCGACGATCGCCGCGGTCGTCGCGGCGTGCAGATCGAACTCCAGGTCGCGGCACAGTTCCGGCAGTGCCGTCCGCTCCCCCGCCGCGCGTGCGTGCACGATGGTGGCGACCGTCTCGGCGACCCGCGCGTCGGCGAAGCGCAGCACGCGGCGATGCGCGGACGGCAGCACGAACCACAGCACCGCGACAGCGACGAACACACCGATCACCGTCTCGAGCAACCGGTCGCGAGCCACCACGGTGAAGTTGTGCGGCACCCCACCGCTCCCGAGCAGCAGCGCGAGCGGCGTGATGAACACCATCGCCACGCCGTAGTTGCGGACGAGGTATTCCTCGGTTCCGGCCAGCAGCACCGCCACCACGACGACGACCCCCACGGCCGTCGGCGCGGCCCACACGACCGCGGCCAGCACGCCGAGGCCCACGACGGTGCCGGCGAACCGGTGCAGACCCCGGTAGCTGCCCAGCACCCGGTCGGGTCCCTGATGCAGCACCATCGCCGCCGTGATCACCGCCCAGTCCGGTCGTCCGACACCGCCGGCGAGCGCCAGTGCGCCCGCGACGGGACCGGCCACGGCAAGGCGCACGACGATGGTCCAGGATCGGCTGCCGGGCCGAGCTGCCCGCGCGAGCCGGTATCGCACCGACGGACGCGGCAGCGGCGGTTGCGGCCGCAGGTCGTCGGTCTCGGAGGCGGCGCCCTCGTCGGCGCCCGCGACGAGGGTCGCGAGCCGCAGGTGCGCCGCTCGGAGCGTCCGGGCCAGCGGATGATCGCTCTCGCCGATCCGCCCGTCATGCAGGCACATCCACGCGGCGTGCAGTGCCCGGACCGCTTCGTGCCGCGGGCCGAGCGCCGCCGGCGCGCGCAAGCAGGTGTCGACGGCCGACACCGCCGCCGCCACCGCGACACGCTCGGGCGTGCGGGGCCTGAGCACCACGCCGGACATCGACACGAGAACCGCCGTGCCCGCACCGACCGCGGTCCACGACACGACCGCGACGACCGGAACGCCGGCGCTCGGCAGCGCCGCCGCGATCTCCAGGGTGAGCAGCGGCAGGAACGCACCGGGGGCACCGAACCGCAACGCGTCGACCAGGAAGGCACCCACCGCGACGACGGCGGTCATGACCGCCACGAGCAGGAGCCACGTTTCCGGCGCACCCGTCTGCACGAGCACACCGACCCCGGCGCCCACACCGGCCAGCGCGACGAGTGCCGCCGCGACGAACAGCACCACCTTCCACCGCGCGCGGTAGGCGCGGCCCTCGCCGTACACGACGGCGAACGCCCCGAGGGCGACGGTCGCGGCGACGGGACCGTGCCCGAGAGCGAGACCCGCGAGGCCGGGTAGCGCCACCGCGGCGGCAGCGCGCAGGGCACCGGGCCACCGCCGGCCCCGCCGCGGCACACCGAGGAGAAGGGTCCGGGCCGGTCCCGGCGCCGGGATCGGAGGAGCACACACGGCACCCTTTCCGGACCCTGCTCCTGCCTCTGTCACTGCTTCGGACACGAGGATCGACGATACGGGGCGCAGCCCTCGTCGACGGCGCCGTGTCGGCAAGCTCACCCGCGCAGCGGCTCCTCGGGGAGCAACGCCGCGGCCGCGGACCGGTACCGCTGTGCCACCAGGCGCACCACGGCCTCGTGTACCCCGAGCGGTGCCGCCACGCCGTCGGCACCCGCGTCGGCGAGGCGGGCATGGAACAGTCCGTCGGCGAGCAGGTACGACGCGACGAACACCCGCCGCGCACCCGCGGCGCGCAGTTCGGCGACGACGTCCGGCACACGCGGGGCTCCGGTGGCGACGTACCCGACGCGCACCGCGACGCCCGCGAGGGACGAGACCATCTCCGCGGCCCGGCGCACGTCCCGGCGGGCCCGGGGGTCGGAGGAGCCGGCCGCGGCGAGCACCACGGCGTCCCCGGGTCTCCAGCCGGCCGCGGCGAGCCGCTGCAGTTGCACGCGGGCGAGTACGGGGTCGGGTCCGAGTGCGCGGGTGACCGCCACGGCGGGATGTCCGCTCTCGGCGACCTCTCGGGGCACGTCGGCGTGCACGTGGTAGCCGGAGGCGAGGAAGGCGGGCACCAGCACGGTGGGTCGCCCCGAGCCGCGCAGCACCTCCGCGGGGGAAGGTCCGAGGACGTCGACGAAGGCGACGCGGGTGGTGCCCACCTCGCGGGAGACGGCATCGGCGACGGCCGCGATCGTCTCGACGCCGCGCGGATTGCGTGTGCCGTGGGCGACGAGCAGCAGAGCCGGGTCGGTCATGGTCACAACTCCTGGTCGGGAACGGGTCGGCCGGAGACGAGGTCCCTAGCCGATCGGATATTCCTTGTCGGCGCAGCCGGCGGGATCCACCGCGAGCCGGTAGCCGCGCTTGACGACGGTCTGCACGATCGCGGGAGCGCCGAGCGCGGACCGCAGCCGCGCCACCGCGGTTTCCACCGCGTGGGTGTCGCCCCCGCCCCCGGGCAGCGCAGCGAGCAGTTCCTCGCGTGAGACGACCCGGCCGGGGCGGGCGGCCAGGGTCCGCATCAACGCCATCGCGGCGGGCGCCAGACAGCGGATCTCCCCGTCGACCACGACGCAGCGGCCGCGGACGCTGAGCACGTGCCCGCCCGCCTCGATGCGGTGGGCGCGCCGCGGCAACTCCTCGGCGAGGTGGCGGGCGAGGGATCCGAGCCGTGCCCGGCCCGGCGCCGAGACCGGTACCTCCAGCTCGACCAGGGGTGCGGCCGTCACGGGACCCACGCACACCGCGGTGACGCCGGTGCGCAGAGCGCGCAGCATGGCCTCGAGCATGCCGGTGGCCTTGGAACGCTGCAGCAACGATGCGACGGCAGGTGCGCTGGTGAAGCTCACCGCGTCGATGCTGTGGTCGGCGATCTGCTCGATGAGCCGGTCCATCGCCGTGGGATCGTCGGGCGGGGTCCACCGGTACACCGGCACCGCCACCACATCGGCACCGGCGTCGCGCAGCACCTCGCACAGATCCGCACCGGGCTCCCATTCGGTCCGGGCGCCGTGCAGCTGCACCGCGACCCGCACTCCCTCCACGCCCTCGGCCAGCAGGTGCTCGAGCACCTCGGCGGAGGACTCGGACGCCGGGGACCACTCCTCCCGCAGGTCGGCTGCGCGGATCGCGCCGGTGACCTTCGGGCCGCGGGCGAGAATGCGGCTGCCGCCCAGGGCCTCGCCGAGCTCCTCGGCGAGGCCCCAGCCGTCCGCGGCCCCCATCCAGCCGCGGAAGCCGATCGCCGTGGTGGCCACGGTGATGTCCGGCGGGGTGCGAAGGATGTCGCGCGTCACCCGCTCGAGTTCGGTGTCGTCCGCCAGCGGGATGATGCGGATGGCGGGCGCATGGACGATCTCCGCCCCGCGCCGGGTGAGCAGGGTGGCGAACTCGTCGGCACGGCGGGCCGCGGTGATGGCGATTGTGAAGCCGTGCAGCGGCGCGGTGTCCTCGCTCACGAACGCTCGCCGTAACCGCGGTGCACGGGCACGAGGCTGTGGATCTGGACGACACCGGCCCACACCCGCACGTCGTACACGGGCAGGCGGACCGACGGGTCGTCGAGGCAGCGTCCGTCGTCCAGTGAGAAAACCTGCTTGAGCAGGGGCGAGGCGACGGTCGGCTCGCCGCTGCGGTCACCGACGATCCCGCGCGACATCACCGCGGCCCGGCCGAACGGGTCGAAATTGCCCACTGCCCGCAACGTGCCGTCGTCGAGCAGGAACAGCGCGACCTGCTCGCCGCCGCGCAGCAGCACGGCGACGCCGCGACCGGGGATGAGGTGACTGAGCGGGCAGGCCGACGTCCACTCCAGACGCCCGTCGTACACGGTGGCGCGCGACGCGCGTTCGGGTGTGTGCGTCTCGATGACGGTCATGAATGTCCTCCTTGGAACTACGGACGGAATTCTCCGGGGCCGGTGTTTCTCGGGGGTTAACCCGAGATTCCCTCGCGGTAAGAGGGCATTCCGACCAGTACCGGCACCTTCCGCTTGCCCGAGTCGTCGAACCGTACGGTCGGGTCGGCCACGTCCGGGGCGTTGACGAACGACACGAACCGGGACAGCTTCTCGGGGTCTTCCAGGACGCCGGCCCATTCGTCACGGTATCCGGCGACGTGCCTGGCCATCGCCGCCTCGAGCTCGTCCGCGATGCCGAGGCTGTCCTCGCACACCACCGCCTTCAGGTGCTCGAGACCGCCGTCGAGGGCCTCGAGCCAGGGCGCGGTGCGCTGCAGCCGGTCGGCGGTGCGCACGTAGAACATCAGGAACCGGTCGATGTACTTCACGAGCGTCTCGTCGTCGAGACCACCGGCGAGCAGCTGCGCATGCTTGGGCGACTGGCCGCCGTTGCCGCACACGTACAGGTTCCAGCCACTCTCGGTCGCGATCACCCCGACGTCCTTGCCGCGGGCCTCGGCGCACTCGCGTGCGCACCCGGAGACACCGAACTTGAGCTTGTGCGGGGAGCGCAAGCCGCGGTAGCGCAGCTCCAGGTCGACGGCCATGCCGACCGAGTCCTGCACGCCGTACCGGCACCATGTGGATCCCACACAGCTCTTGACGGTGCGCAACGACTTGCCGTAGGCCTGGCCGGACTCCATGCCGGCGTCGACGAGGCGCTTCCAGATGAGCGGCAACTGCTCGACCCGCGCGCCGAACAGGTCGATGCGCTGTCCTCCGGTCATCTTGACGTACAGCCCGAAGTCGCGGGCGACCTCGCCGATGACGATGAGCTGCTCGGGGGTGCACTCACCGCCGGGCATCCGCGGCACCACCGAGTAGGTACCGTTCTTCTGGATGTTGGCCAGAAAGTGGTCGTTGGTGTCCTGCAGCGCCGCCTGCTGCCGGCCCAGGATGTGATCCGAATCGGTCGAGGCGAGGATCGAGGCGACGACGGGTTTGCAGATGTCGCAGCCGGTCCCCCGCCCGTACTTGGCGATCAGCGCCGAGAACGTGCGGGTGTCGGTGGCCTGCACGATCTGGAACAGCTCGGCCCGGGACTGATCGAAGTGCTCGCACAGTGCCTTCGACATGACCACACCGGACGCTGCGAGGAGCTGCTTGACGGTGGGCAGGCAGCCGCCGCATGTGGTGCCGGCGCCCGTGCAGGCCTTGACCTGGGCGATGTCGCACGCGCCGTCCGCGATGGCGCCGCAGATCGCCCCCTTGGTGACTCCGTTGCACGAGCACACCTCGGCGTCGTCGGGCAGCGACCCGGCGCCCGGCTTCTCCCCCGCCGGCGAGATCAGCGCCGCCGGGTCGCCGGGCAGCTCCCGGCCGACGAGCGGCCGCAGCGACCCGTATGCGGAGGCGTCGCCGACGAGGATGCCGCCGAGCAGTGTCTTCGCGTCGTCCGAGACGACCAGCTTGGCGTAGGTGCCCTTGGCGGCGTCCGACAGCACGACCTCGAGGGCGCCCGGGGTTTCGGCGTGCGCGTCGCCGAAGCTCGCGACGTCGACCCCCAGCAGCTTCAGTTTGGTCGACAGGTCTGCTCCGGGGAACTCGGCGCCGCCGCCGAGGAGCCGGTCGGCCACCACCTCGGCCGTGCTGTAGCCGGGCGCGACGAGTCCGTAGCAGGTGCCGTCGACGGCGGCGCACTCGCCGACGGCGAAGATCGCATCGTCGGTCGTGCTGCGGCAGCCGAGATCGGTGCGGATGCCGCCGCGGGGTCCCAGCTCGAGCCCCGCGTCCCGGGCCAGCTCGTCCCGGGGGCGCACCCCGGCGGAGAACACCAGCAGCGCCGCGTCGATCACCGATCCGTCGGACAGTTCCACCCGCAACCCGTCGGGACCTTCGGTGATCCCGGCGGTGCCGACGCCCGTGTGCACCGTCAGGCCGAGGTCGGTGACGAGGCGGGCGAGGAGGGCACCGCCGCCCTCGTCGACCTGCAGCGGCATGAGCCGTGGCGCGAACTCGACGACGTGCGGCGTCAGGCCGAGCATCCGCAGCGCGTTGGCCGCCTCGAGCCCGAGGAGTCCGCCACCGACGACGACGCCGACCGCGCCCGGCGCGGCCTGCTGCGCGCCGGCCCGGATGCCGTCGAGGTCGTCGAGGGTGCGGTAGACGAAGCACCCGGCCAGGTCCTTGCCGGGAATCGGCGGGACGAAGGGGTACGAGCCGGTGGCCAGGACGAGCGCGTCGTACCCGATCACCTCGCCGGTGTCGGTGGTGACGGTGCGCCCGGCGCGGTCGACGGCCGCGGCCCGGGTGCCGATCCTCAGATCGACCAGGTCGTCGCCCTCGTACTCGTTGCCGGCGAGGGCGAGTTCCTTCGAATCCCATGAACCGACGTACGAGGACAGTCCCACGCGGTCGTATGCGGGCAGCGGCTCCTCGCACAGGACCGTCACCGACCAGAGGTCGTTCTCGTCACGGGTGCGCAGCGCTTCGACGAATCGGTGGCCCACCATGCCGTGCCCGACGACGACGACAGACTTGTGGCTCATACCGTTTCCTTCTTCCTTGGGGTGCGGGTGCGGCCGGGGCGCGGTCAGGCGCGAACGGCCACGGTGGTGACGTCGCGCTCGGGCGTCGGCCCGGTGGGAGCGCTGGGGCGGCGCAGGAACACGGCCCAGGTGACGACGATGCAGACCAGGTAGAAGGCGAGGAACACCCAGAACGCCATGGTCGCCGACTTGGCTTCGCTGCTGTAGGAGGCGCGTAGCACCAGGTTGATCCCGACGCCGCCGAGACCGCCGATGGCGCCGGCGAAGCCGATCAGGGCACCGGACATGCTGCGCGCCCACGCGGCCTTCCCGGCCCTGTCGAGCGAGTCGAGGCTCTGTGCCTTGGCTTCGAAGACGGAGGGGATCATCTTGTAGACGGAGCCGTTGCCGATGCCCGAGAGCAGGAACAGGGCGATGAATCCGAGGACGAAGGCCACCATGATGCCGCCGGTGGCGGCGCCGGCGGTGGCGTCGTCGAGGGTGCCGGCGGTGACGAGCAGTCCGGCCGCGAGGGCCATCGCCGCGAACGTGTACAGCGTGATCCGGCCTCCGCCGATGCGGTCGGCCAGCTTGCCGCCGAGCGGCCGGGCGATCGATCCGAGCAGCGGACCGACGAACGCGATCTGCGCTGCGTGCAGAGCGGCCTCGGCAGCGGTCGCGCCCCCGGCGAGGAAGTTGATCTGCAGCACCTGCCCGAACGCGAAGCTGAAACCGATGAAGGAGCCGAAGGTGCCGATGTAGAGGAAGCTCAGGATCCACGAGTCGCGGTACCGCAGGGATTCCCCCATCGCGCGCAGGTCGGCGCGCTGATCACCGAGGTTGTCCATGAACAGGGCCGCGCCGAGGGCGGCGAAGGCACACAGCACCAGGTAGACGGCGCACACGATCCACGGTTCGGTGTTGCCCACGGTGGCGATGACGAGCAGTCCGACGAGCTGCACCACCGGCACGCCGATGTTGCCGCCGCCCGCGTTCAGGCCCAGCGCCCAGCCTTTGAGCCGTTGCGGATAGAAGGCGTTGATATTGGTCATCGACGACGCGAAGTTGCCGCCGCCGAGGCCGGCGATCGCGGCCACCACCAGGAAGGTGGTGTACGAGAAGCCGGGGTTGAGCATGAGGTACAGGGTCGCGACGGTGGGGATCAGCAGCACCAGCGCGCTGAACACCGTCCAGTTGCGACCGCCGAACCGGGCGGTGGCGACCGTGTAGGGGATGCGCAGCAGCGAACCGACCAGGGTCGGCACGGCGACGAGGAAGAACTTGCCGGCGGCATCGATGCCGTAGACGTCGGTCGGCATGAACAGCACCATCACGGACCAGATGGACCAGACGGAGAAGCCGACGTGCTCGGCCAGGACGGACCAGATCAGGTTCCGCTTCGCGATCTCCTTGCCGCCGGCGTCCCACGCCGCCGTGTCCTCGGCGTCCCAGTGTTCGATGCGGTGCTTGCGGGCGAACTTTGCACGCAGGCCTTCGGTCGGTGATATTCCGGTCGTTGCGGCCACCCCATGCCCCTTCCTCGGGTCGGTATCGATGGACCCAAGTTAGGAAACGGGTGTTGCCGCGGTGCTGCCCTCGGTGACTGCCGCGTCAAGAGATGCTCACCTGCGGCAGGAGGGCTCCGTGAGGTCGTCGCCACGGGTAGGCGCGGGGTACGGCTCGGCGCCGGAGCCGCCCCAGGAGTCCTCGACGTACCGGGGCCGGCAGGCCACCCGGCCGGCGATCAGGACCACGAGCGCGGCGCCGCCGAGGAACGCGAACGGAACCGTCCAGCCGCCGGTGGTCGCGCGCAGCACCCCCACCAGGACCGGTCCGGCGCAGGCGACGGTGTACCCGAGGCCCTGCGTGAACCCGGACAGCGCCGCCGACGCCGCATGGGTGCGGGTGCGCAGGTTGATCAGAGTCAGTGCCATGGGGAAGGTGGTCGGCCCGACGCCGATCGCCAGCACCCACAGGGCGGTGGCCGTGAGCGGTGCGAGCAGCAGACCGGTGAAACCCACCGCGTAGCTCACCACGCACACGAGGACCAGCGGGAACGGATCCCGCATGCGGGCGCATGCGGCGGGAGCGACGAACGAGGCCGCCAGACCGACGAAGGAGAACAGCGCGGTCATCGCGCCACCGAGTGCTTCGCTGCCTCCGGCGTCGAGCAGTACGGCGGGAATCCAGGTGAACATCGAGTAGGTGATCAGCGAGGTCATGCCGAACATGCCGGCCATCCCCCACGCAACGGGCGAGCGCCACACCCGGCCGGGTGCAGGGTCGGAAGGGGCCGCGTCGCGGGTGACCGGCTTCGAACCCCGGGCCCGGTGGAGGACGACGATCCACGGAACCGCCGCGGCGAACGCCCACACCGCCCACAGACCGATCGACCAGCGCCACCCCGCGGCTTCCGCGACGGGGACCGCGGCCAGGGCGGGTAGTGCGGTGCCGATCTGGACGCCCACGATGTAGACGGTGCTCACGACGGCGAGCCGATCGGAGAAGTACCGCTTGACCAGCGGCGGGATCACCACGTTGCCGACGCCCATCCCGGCGAGGGCGAGCGCGGAGAACGCGAGCAGTGTCCACGTCTCGTGGGTCAGCGCGCGGGCTGCCATGCCGACTCCGGCGGCCAGCATCGCGATCAGGGCCGTCGCCTCGAGTCCGGCCCGCCGTGCGATGGCCGGGGTGAGGAGACCGAACGCCGCGAACATCGCGGTCGGCACCATGCCGAAGACGCCCACCACGGCGGGTGCGAAGCCGATTTCGGCGCGGATCTGTTCGGCGAGGGGACTGAACGAGGTCACGGCGAGGCGCAGCGTGAGGGCGGACATCACGATCGCGACGAAGACGAGGAGACGTCCCCGCAGCAGGGACGTGGACGAGGATCCGGCACCGGTGACAACCACGGGGCAAATCATAGGATGACCCGATGTATATCGTCGAAGGCAATTTCCGGATGCAGGAAGGAGCCCCCATGCGCACCGTGCGACGCACCGGTCTCGTCGCCCAGGTCACCGAGCAGCTACGCGACCACATCCGCACCGGCGCCTGGGCAGTGGGCACCCGCATCCCCACCGAACCCACCCTGGCCGAGCTGACCGGCACGGGCCGCAACACCGTGCGCGAGGCCGTCCAGGCACTCGTGCATTCGGGTCTGCTCGAGCGACGGCAGGGTTCGGGCACCTACGTCGTCGCCACCTCGGAAGTAGGCAGTGCACTCGGCAGCTACTTCGCCGACGCCCACGAACAGGACGTGCTCGAACTACGGCAGGCGCTCGACGTCACCGCCGCGGCCCTCGCCGCGCAGCGCCGCACCCAGGCGGACGCCGCGCACCTGACCGAACTGTTCGACGCGCGGATGCGCGCGTGGGCGGACCCGCGTTCGGCCGCCGCCCTCGCCGCCGACGTCGCCCTGCACCGCGCGATCGTCGCGGCCAGCCACAACACCGTGTATCTCGAGTTCTACGACTCACTGATACCCGTCATCGAGGAGACGATCCGCCGTCGCGTCGAAGAGACCGGCGCAGGCTTCCACGACGAACACCGCGAACTGGTGCTCGCCGTCGTCGCAGGAGACCCGGGCCGCGCCACGGCCGCCGCCCTCGCGATGTTCGGGGAGCTGCGCGGCGGTGACGCCTAGGGGAGGAAGGCTCAGAGGAGCAGGCGCACCAGATCCGACGTGTGCGCCAGTCCCGGGAACGCCTCCTCCGTCGAACGCGGATGCAGCGCGTGCACGGCGAGCCGGAACATCACCGCGCGCAGCAGCATCTGCGGCCACTCCGGCAGGTCCTCCCAGCGCCCGATGAGCTCGTCGTCGGCCCCGCCCCACGACAGCGCATCGACGACGGCCACGCCGGCCGCCCAGGACGCGGGCCGCCAGTAGGGGGTGATGTCGGTCAGGCCGGGTGCGGCGCTACCGGCGAACAGCACGGTGCCGAACAGGTCGCCGTGCACGAGCTGATCGGGCAGGTGGACCGGCTTGCGCAACGTCGCGAGCTGGTTGATCAGATCGATGCTCTTGCGTCCGTCGGGGGTGACGGTTTCGGGGGCGCCGGCGGCGCGGGCAGTGCGCAGCGGTACCGCCTCCCATGCCGCACGGTCGGCGGCGACGAACACGTCCACGTCCTCCCACGGCTCCACGGGTGGCTGCATGAGGAAACGTGGTCGCTCTAGCTGCGCGGTGGCGGCGTGCAACCGGAGCGACAGCGCCACCACCTCGTCGTGCCGCGGTTCGGACGTGCCCACGATGTAGGTGTCGGCGCGCCAGCCGGAGACGACGTAGCGGCCGTCGGTGGAGCGGACGGGCCGCGCCAGTCGGACCCCATCGACGTCGAGGTTCTCGCGCACCTTCGCCGACCACGCTGCACGGGCATGGTCGGCGACCGGCGAGAGCACGACGTCGCCACAGCGCCAGCCACCGTCCCAGTCCGCCCCGAGCGGGACCGGTTCGACGTCGCGGAGGCCGAAGGTCGAGCGCACGTGCTGCGGGGGTTCGAGGGGGCTCACGGGGCACACCGTACAGTCGGCGCCGCCGCGTTCAGGGAAGGCACTCCGTTACCTCGGGACAGCATTCCCGCATCGTTATCTCGCCGTGTTCCCTCAGTACACGGGCAGTGACGGGTCCACCTGCTGCGCCCACGCGAGCACGCCGCCCTGCAGGTGCGTGGCGTCCGCGAAGCCGGCCTTCTTCAGCACGGCGAGCGCTTCGGCCGAGCGAATCCCGGTCTTGCAGTGCAGCACGATCGGCTTGTGCTGCGGCAGCTCCGCCAGCGCCTCGCCGGAGAGGATGCGGTCCTTCGGGATCAGCCGCGCCCCGTCGATGTGGACGATGTCCCACTCGACCGGCTCGCGCACGTCGATCAGTTCGATCTCCCGATCCGACTCGAGCAGCCGGTGCAGTTCGGTCGGGGTGATCGTCGACTCGGCGACGGCATCGGCATCGTCCGGCACCACACCGCAGAAGGACTCGTAGTCGACCAACTCCGTCACCGGCACCCGTCCCGGATCGCGGCGCAACGTCACCGTCCGGTAACTCATCGCGAGAGCGTCGTAGATCATCAGACGTCCGAGCAGCGATTCGCCGATGCCGGTGATCAGCTTGATCGCCTCGGTGGCCATGATCGAGCCGACGGACGCACAGAGCACCCCGAGGACGCCGCCCTCCGCACAGGAGGGGACCATTCCCGGCGGAGGCGCCTCCGGGTACAGGTCCCGGTAGTTCAGTCCCCGCCCGCCCGGCGCGGCCTCCCAGAACACCGACACCTGTCCCTCGAACCGGAAGATCGAACCCCATACGTACGGCTTGCCGGCGAGAATCGCCGCATCGTTGACGAGGTAGCGGGTCGCGAAGTTGTCGGTGCCGTCGAGAATCAGGTCGTACTGCTCGAACAGCTCGACGGCGTTGGTGCGGTCGAGCCGGACCGGGTGCAGCCGCACCGCCACGTTGTCGTTGATCCTCCGGATCGTGTCGCGGGCGCTCTCCCCTTTCGGCCGGCCCACGTCGGCGACCCCGTGGATCACCTGCCGCTGCAGGTTGGACGATTCGACGTCGTCGAACTCGACGATTCCGAGAGTGCCGACCCCGGCCGCGGCGAGGTAGAGCAGCACCGGCGAACCGAGGCCGCCGGCACCGATGCACAGCACCCTCGCGTTCTTCAGCCGCCGCTGCCCCGTGACGCCCACGTCGGGAATGATCAGGTGCCGGCTGTAGCGGGCCACCTCCTCGCGAGTGAGGTCCGCACCAGGTTCCACGAGAGGTGGCAGTGCAGCAGATTCCACCAGAGGTGGCAGTGCAGCAGATTCCACCAGAGGTGGCAGTGCAGCAGATTCCACCAGAGGTGGCAGTGACGTCACGACAGCTCCTCGGCCGGCTCGATCGGGCGGTTCCCCGATTGTCCCATCCTCATGCTCACGGATGGCCCATCCTCACGCTCGCGGATACGGCCACGGATTGAACCTGCACGTCAGACCGTCGCGGGGGACGACGCCCTCGGGGTCGAGCCCGGCGATGTCGTCGTTGGCGGTGCCGAACGACTGCTGCATCATGATCGGTGCCAAGCCTCCGTCGCTACCGCACCCTTCGTGGGCGGCGAAGCCGATGGCATGCCCGATCTCGTGGTTGATCAGGTACTGCCGGTAGGAGCCGATGTCACCCTGGAAAGCGACGGCACCGCGCACCCAGCGGGGCTCGTTGAGCAGGACCCGGCCCAGACCGGGATTGAAGCACGAGACCTCCAATTCGATGTCGTACCCGCAGCCCTGCCGGATCGTCATCTGGGAGGTCAGCGACACCCGGAAATCGGGTTCACCCTGATCGACGCGCCGGAATGCGAACGCCGGGTCTTGGATCCAGCTCTTCGGGTTGGCCAGGGTCTCGTCGACCATCCGCGCGAATGCCGCGTCGCCGCCGTAGCCGGTGGTGTCGACGCCGTCCTCGATCTCCACCGTGTAGGTGTAGACGCGGCCGGTGCCGACCTGACCGCTGGTTCCCGGCACCACCCGCCAGGCGCCGGTTCCGGCCGCCGTGAACGGCCCCCCTTCCGGGAGCGCACCGGACGGCAGATCGGCGGGGAACGTGCCGTCGGCGACCGGTGCGGGCACGCCCACCACGGCGCCGGATTCGGCCACCGTGTCCCCGGTTGCCGCGGCCTCGGGCGGATCGCCGCCGGTGCGCAGGGCATCCACCACGACGATCACCGTGAGGATCGCGAGGACGGGAACGGCGTAGGCCCGCCACCCGTAGGTCGCGACGAATCGCCCGAGCCGGCTCTGCCGGCGCACCCCGCGATCCGGGCGCGGTGCGCGCGGGCGGGTGTCCTCCCCCGAGACGGGATCCCACTGGGCTCGCAGGGGCTGGTGGGAAGGGGCGCGGGTGCGGCGCCGGTCGGACGGCCGGTCCTCGGGTGTCCGGTGCGGCCTGCGCACCGGGCGGCGCGGTGTGTCCGCCACGTCGGCTCCTGCTCGCTCGGTCACGGGAGCCAGAATCTCACACGGCCGTCGCCGGGCGTGCCGAGTCGCGAAGAGCGGCGCACGACGCCGCCGCGCCGCTGTGACGCCGCGCACAATAGCGCTTCGGCTGGGATACTCGTGGGTAGGGGTGCGCGGCACCTCGGGGCCCCCCGGCCTGTAACGTGCAGAGACGATTGCACGTCGTAGTGGTAGGCATCACTTCGACGAATATCTCGGATTGGGAGCGACATGACCGAACTCGCAGCCCGGACATCGTCCGGCCGCGCCACCACCTCGGGCAACGGCACCGGCACTCGACGCGGCGCCCGGATGCCCCGAGACGAGCGCCGGGTCCAGCTCCTCGCTGCAGCCAGCGAAGTCTTCGTCACCCGCGGGTACCACGCGGCCGGCATGGACGAGATCGCCGAGTGTGCCGGGGTCAGCAAGCCGGTGCTGTATCAGCACTTCCCCGGCAAGCTCGAGCTGTACTGCGCGGTGCTGCAGAGCTATGTCGACAGCCTGATCTCCGGTGTCCGCCAGGCCCTCCGGTCGACCACCGACAACAGGCAGCGTGTCCGCGCTGCGGTGCAGGCGTTCTTCGACTTCGTCGACAACGACTCGCAGGGTTTCCGGCTCGTGTTCGAGTCGGACCTGATGGGCGAACCGCAGGTGGCGAACCGCGTGGAGCAGGCCACCGAGGCGTGCGTCGACGCGGTGTTCGACCTGGTGAGCCACGACTCCGGACTCGACCCGTACCGGGCGCGCATCCTGGCGGTCGGCCTCGTCGGCACCAGCCAGTTCACGGCCCGCTACTGGCTCGAGGCCGCCCGGCCGATCCCCAAGGAGGACGCCGTCGACACCACGGTCGCGCTCGCCTGGGGTGGTCTCTCACACGTGCCGCTGCAGCCGGAGCTGCGCCGGCGATGACCGACGGCGCCGACCGAGGTCGCGCCCGCAAACGACGGAAGGGCC